>SLLK01000379.1 GCA_007134115.1 Gammaproteobacteria bacterium
CTGAATGGTCGCCGTCCAGCGCCAGCTCTGGCCACCCATGTCCATGTTACCGTTGCGCTCCCCGGTGGACGGCCAGGGGTCATTGTTCTCCATCTGCGCAAAGACGTTTTGTCCTACCCAGTGGGCCAGAGTGCGCTCCTTGAGGGCATAGCTGTTACTCGCATAGTGGCTGGCGGTGCTGATGGCGGCGCCCAGTGCAATGGCGATCACCGACAGCGCGATCAGTACTTCAACCAGGGTAAAGCCGCGTGCCCGGGAGCGACCGGGAGCGGGAGGCAGCCTAGCGTTCATTAATGCGTCGCACCTCAATCTGTCCGGCACGTTCGCCTTCTACAAGCAGTACAGGGGCTTCGCCCAGCACGCCGAAGCGAACTTCAAAAGGGGTCAGTTCGCCGCTGGAGAGCACCACGATATGCGGCTGGTCGCCTTCCTCGTCGCCGAGCTCGACGGGCAGCCCCTCCACTTGCACGTCCATCTCGAAATCAGACGGCATCTGGTGTGGTTGCAGCGCACGGCTGTCACCACTCCAGCTTACCCAGGCATCGGGTTCCAGCACCAGAAAGTCATAGCTGTGGCGATCAATACGCAGACCCAGTTCAAGCCCCCTGAGAACAGCGTCTTCGCCGGCCATGCGCAGTACAGTGGCGAAGCGGTCCGCCTCGCGCCGCAACTCACGATCACGGCTGCCTTCACCGCCGATACTGATCAATACCAGCCCGGTCAGGGTGGCGATGATCACCACAACCACCATCACCTCAAGCAGGGTAAAGCCGGATTGTCCGGCGACCGGTGACCGGGCGCGTTCAGTCAATATCCCAGTTTCCTATCTCGGCGTTGATCCCGTCACCCCCCGGCTGTCCATCGGCACCCAGCGAGTAGATATCAATCGCGCCATGCTGTCCGGGATTGAGATACTGGTACGGACGACCCCAGGGATCCCGCGGCATGCGGTCCAGGTATCCCGACCAGTTCGGCGCCGGCGGGTTGCCCGAGGGCTCCTCGACCAGTGCCTCCAGGCCCTGTTCAGTTGAGGGGTACACGTAATTGTCCAGGCGATACAGGTTGAGTGCGCCTTCCAGGGCGCGAATATCCTGCTCCGCCTTGGCCACACGGGCCTGGTCAGGACGATCCATGACACGCGGGACAACGATGGCGGCGAGAATCCCCAGAATGGCGACCACCACCATAATTTCGATCAGGGTAAAACCGCTGTTCCGTTGACCTCTGGCAGACATTGAAACTCCCATCAACACCATCATCTCCTGCTGCGCTCGCAGCTGTTGAACAACCCGCCCGGTATGCGTCCCCGGATATCGATCCTGTTATACCACCGGGCCGGCAAGGTTGAAAGATCGTGTGCCACAGCTTCGCTCGCCTGTAGCCGGCGTGGTACGATTGCGGATTAAGGCGCAGGCGGAGACGCCGAAAAGACAGCCTGATTTGATTAAAAACCCCAAATTACAAAGTCATAAAGGACTTTATTCATGTCACTTGGAGTATTGTTTCCCGGGCAGGGTTCCCAGTCAGTGGGCATGTTGCGCGAACTGGGCGAGCACCATGACGTGGTGCGCGCCACCTTCGACGAAGCATCGACGGTACTTGGTTACGATCTGTGGCAGCTCTGTCAGGACGGCCCGGAGGAGCAGCTGGCCCAGACCAGCCGGACGCAGCCCGCGCTGCTGGCCGCCGGAGTGGCGGTATGGCGCGCATGGCTGGGGCAGGGCGGTTCGCGCCCCGGGGCGATGGCAGGGCACAGCCTGGGCGAGTACACCGCTCTGGTGTGCGCCGAAGCCATGCCGTTCGCCGATACGATAAAAGTCGTGGCGCGTCGTGGCGAGCTGATGCAGGAGGCGGTGCCGGCCGGTGAAGGCTCAATGGCTGCCATTCTGGGGCTCGAGGATGCTGACGTCGCCCGGGTATGTCGTGAGGCCGCCGCCGGTGAAGTGGTCGAGCCGGTCAATTTCAATGCGCCGGGGCAGGTCGTGATTGCCGGCAACCGCACGGCAGTGGAGCGCGCAATGGAAGCGGCCAGTGCGGCCGGGGCACGCCGCGCGGTGCCGCTGGCGGTCAGTGCGCCCTCGCATTGCGCGCTGATGGAGCCCGCGGCCAAACGGCTGGCGGAGGAACTGGCGCAGGTGGACATACAGGCGCCGGCGATTCCGGTGGTGCACAATGTGGACGCGCAGACGCGTGACAAGCCCGAACAGATTCGTGACGCGCTGGTGCGCCAGCTACACAGCCCGGTGCAATGGGTTGAATCGGTGCGGGCCATGAGTGCAAGCGGTATCACATTTTTTGTCGAAGCCGGCCCGGGCAAGGTGCTGACCGGGTTGGGCAAGCGCATCGACCGCGAAATCCGGACGGTGGGCGTTTATGACGGTGAGAGCCTGACACAGGCGCTCACGCTGGCAGCGGAGCTCAATCATGCTTGAAGGAAAGGTCGCGCTGGTCACCGGCGCATCACGGGGTATCGGGCAGGCGATCGCACTGGAACTGGGTCGACAGGGGGCCACGGTGATTGGCACCGCGACGTCGCCTGCCGGCGCCGAGGCGATCGGGAAAACCCTCGCCGACAACGGCGTGCAGGGTGGCGGCGAGGTGCTTGACGTGACCAACCCCGAGTCCGTGGAAGCATTGATCAAGGGCGTGCGCGCGCAACACGGGGACGTGGCCGTCCTGGTCAACAACGCGGGCATCACGCGCGACAATCTCCTGATGCGAATGAAGGACGAAGAATGGTCGGATATCATCCGGACCAACCTGGATTCCGTGTTTCGCTTGAGCAAGGCTTGTTTGCGCGGCATGATGAAAGCGCGCTGGGGACGCATCATATCGATCGGGTCTGTCGTTGGCGTGATGGGTAATGCCGGGCAGAGCAACTATGCCGCCGCCAAGGCGGGGCTGATCGGCTTTTCCAAGTCGCTGGCGCGTGAAGTCGGGTCGCGGGGCATTACGGTCAATGTGGTGGCACCCGGCTTCATTGCCACGGATATGACGAACCAGCTGGAAGAAGCCCAGCGTGAAGCCATTTTGAGCCAGGTCGCGCTCGGCCGGCTCGGCGAGCCGGCGGAAATTGCCGGTGTCGTGGGTTTTCTCGCTGGCGAGGGCGGCGCCTACATCACCGGCGAAACCGTTCATGTGAACGGTGGTATGCATATGGTGTGAGCGACCATGGCGGCAGGGCGGGGATTGGCGGCGCACGCCACACCGGCTTTTCCTGCAGGATGAATGCTGCCATCATGGCGCTGCAGCGTCACCTGCCGGCGACATGGCAGGGCCCCTGAGCGTGGTCCAGGGGTTTCGCGTTTGCTGGAGACCACCAGAATTTTGTGCAACAGCCCCGGATTCCTGGATTCCGGATACAAAGTCGACCATTACGTATGGATTGCCACGGGTGTTTTCTCTACAATGGCGCCCGCATCGTTCAGACATAAATTTCCTGGAGGAAAAAATAACCATGAGCAGCATCGAGGAACGGGTCAAGAAGATCATCGTCGAACAGCTCGGAGTAAAGGAAGACGAAGTCACCAACACCGCTTCGTTCGTCGATGACCTGGGTGCCGATTCGCTGGATACGGTAGAACTGGTCATGGCACTGGAAGAAGAATTCGAGTGCGAAATTCCCGATGAGGAAGCCGAAAAGCTGACCACCGTTCAGCAGGCGATTGATTACATTAACGCCAATCTCGGCTGAACGTTGAAGGATCGTCCGCGGGCTGGTGATTGATTGCCGGGCGCGGCGGTAATGCAAGGGAAGCTCGGATCATGTGAGGCGGAATCCCGTTAACGGGATTCCGTTTCGCTTTGCCGATATGGAGGATGAATCTTGGCCAAGCGACGCGTGGTGGTAACCGGACTGGGTATAGTCTCGGCGGTCGGCAATGACGTGAAGACCGCCTGGGGCAATATTCTCGCCGGCCGCAGCGGCATTGCGCCGTACGCAGATATCGATTTTGACGCCAGCCGGTTTCCGACAAGATTTGCCGGCCAGGTGCGCAATTTCGATGCTTCCCGGGTCATTTCCTCGCGTGACGCACGGCGACTGGATGTGTTCATTCACTATGGTCTGGCTGCCGCAGTAGAAGCCATTGATCATTCCGGGCTCACCGTAGACGAAGGCAACACCGATCGCATTGGTGTGCATATCGGTTCCGGCATCGGCGGCATCAACGGCATCGAAAAAACCCACGACGCTTATCTGGACGGCGGCCCCCGCAAGATATCGCCGTTCTTCGTGCCGGGTAATATCATCAACATGATCAGCGGGCAGGTGTCGATCATGTACGGCATCAAGGGCCCCAATCTTTCTACCGTTACCGCCTGCACCACCAGCACGCACAGCATTGGACTCAGCGCCCGGCTGATCCAGTACGGGGACGCTGACGTGATGATTGCCGGCGGGGCGGAAATGGCCACCACTCCCATCGCGCTGGGTGGTTTCTGCGCGGCGCGCGCGCTGTCCACGCGCAATGACGATCCGGAAGGCGCCAGCCGACCCTTTGACCGCGATCGTGACGGTTTTGTGATCGGCGACGGCGGCTCGGTGCTGGTGCTTGAGGAATACGAGCATGCCCGTCGCCGCGGAGCGACCATTTATGCCGAACTGATTGGCTTCGGCATGAGCGCCGATGCGTTCCACATGACACAGCCCAGTGAAGGGGGGGAGGGCGCCAGCAAATGCATGGTCAACGCCATGCATGACGCGGAACTGAATCCCGACGGCATCTCCTATATCAATGCACACGGCACTTCGACGCCGGCCGGCGATGTGGCGGAAACCAACGCCATCAAGCTCGCCATGGGAGATGCGGCCAAACGCATTCCGGTCAGTTCAACCAAATCCATGACCGGCCACATGCTGGGTGCCGCAGGCAGCACTGAAGCGATCTTCTCCGTGCTGGCATTGCACGAACAGGTGGCGCCGCCGACCATCAACCTCGACAATCCGGATCCGGCCTGCGATCTGGACTATGTGCCGGGAAGCGCGCGCGAGATAAAAATGGACACCGCGTTGTCCAACTCCTTCGGCTTCGGTGGCACTAACGGCACCCTCATTTTCCGTCGCGCCCCTTGACGGTAGAACACCTGCCGGCCGCATTACATGGCCCACTTACGCGTACTGCTTGACGGTCAACCGGCGCACGCGGTGCCCGCTTCGGACCGGGGTATGCAGTTTGGCGACGGCCTGTTCGAGACCATACGGCTCGTACAGGGCAGGGCGCCGCTATGGGACCGGCATATGGCCCGACTGCGGGAAGGCGCCAACCGCCTGGGGCTGCCCCTGCCATCGGACGATGCGCTGGCTGCGGATTGCCACACCCTCGCGGCCGGCCATCACGGCATTGTGGCCAAGATCATACTCACACGCGGTGACGGCGGGAGCGGTTATCGCCCACCGCAAAGGCCGGTAACCAGGCGCATTGTGATAGCCCGCCCACTACCGCCCGTGGATGTCTCACCCCTGACGCTGGGTGTTTGCGAGACGCGCCTGGGCCATCATGCGCTGCTGGCAGGACTCAAGCATCTGGGGCGGCTGGAACAGGTGCTCGCCCAGCGGGAGCTGGCCGCACGCGGTCTCGGCGAAGGCTTGATGCTCGACCAGGATGACGCCGTTATTGAAGCGACCATGAGTAACCTGTTCGTATACCGCGACCACGCTTTTGTCACCCCGCCACTGGATCGCTGTGGTGTGCAAGGCGTCATGCGCGCCGCGATCATTGACATGCTGAAGGCACAGGGGAGCGACGTGCGTCTGGCACGGGTCGAACTGCACGATTGCCTGGTGGCCGACGGCCTCTTTTTATGTAACGCGGTACGCGGCGTGCAACCGGTGGGCGAACTGAACGGCCGGCACTGGTCGCAGGTGGCCGCACCCATCAAGGCGCTGCAGACACAAGTGATGCAGCTATTGGGTATCATGGATCATCAACCGGGCGCCACCTGACGCACTCGACCTGCGTTGCCCGCTGGCGCCCTGCAGCGGAGGCTCTGACTGGCTGTGAACAAACGGACCGCAATGATTACCGTGCCGCTGGCGCTGTTCCTGGCAGCACTGGCCGCCCTGGCCTACGGTGGCTGGCATTATGCGCATGCGCCACTGGAGGAAATAGGCGAACCCGCGCCGCTGGTGGTCACCCCCGGCATGTCGCTGCACGCAGTGGCACGCGAACTCGAACGCCGCCAGGTTATTCCCTCTGCGCGCGGATTGGTGCTGGTTGCGCGCGCCCAGGGCAAGGCCGACACGATTCGCAGCGGCGAGTACCAGCTCAGGCCCGGCATGAGCAGACAGGATATCCTGCGTGACCTGGTGCAGGGCAATGTATTGATGCACCGGATCACACTGATTGAAGGCTGGAACTTTGCCGAGGTTCGACAGGCGCTGGAAAACCACGAGGCGGTGGACAACACCCTGGCCGAATTGCCCGACGACGAGCTCATGGCGGCGCTGGGACATGAAGGCGAGCATCCCGAAGGTCTTTTCTTCCCCGACACCTACACCTTCGCCCGCGGTACCACGGACCGCAGCATCCTCAATCAGGCCTATACACGCATGCAGACCGTGCTGGCCCGTGAATGGGAGCAGCGGCAGCCGGATCTACCCATAGACACACCGTACGAAGCGCTGATCCTGGCCTCACTGGTGGAAAAGGAAACCGGTGCGGAACATGAACGGGGCCAGATAGCCGGCGTCTTTGTACGTCGACTCAACCGCGGCATGCGGCTGCAGACCGATCCCACCGCCGTTTATGGCGTAGACGATTACTACGGCGTAGTGCGCCCGCATCACGTACGGCGCGACCATCCCTATAACACTTACACGCGCGCCGGTCTGCCGCCGACACCCATTGCCATGCCCGGCGCCGCAGCGATCCACGCCGCATTGAATCCCGAACCCGGCGACAGCCTGTACTTCGTTTCCCGGCGCGACGGCACCCACCATTTCTCGGCGACACTGGAAGAACACAACCGGGCCGTGGATCGTTATCTGCGTGGCGGCAGGCCGCGTCCCGTGGAGCCGGACTAAGCGCCCCGACCTCGTCTTGCGGGCGCACAGGAGATCAGGCAGTGGCACGAGGATTGTTTATTACCGTGGAAGGCGGGGAGGGCGCGGGCAAAAGCACCTGTGTGCCGGAGCTCGCCGCATTTCTTGCCGGTCACGGCATCGATGTGGAGGTCACGCGTGAACCGGGGGGCACGGAAGTGGCCGAGCGTATACGGGCATTACTGCTGGCACCCGGCGCCATACCGGATGATACGGAACTGCTGCTGATCTTCGCCGCGCGCGCGGCCCATCTTGCCGAGCGCATACGCCCCGCACTTGAGCAGGGCCGCTGGGTGTTGTGTGACCGTTTCACTGATGCCACCTACGCCTACCAGGGCGGTGGACGGGGCATCCCGCCCGGGCGTATTGCGGAACTGGAACAATGGGCACAGGGTGAACTGCGCCCCGACCTGACCCTGCTCTTCGATGTAGAGGTGGCCGAAGGTTTCAAAAGGGCGCGTGGCAGAGCGCGCGCTGCCGACCGATTCGAAAGCGAACAGCGTGATTTCTATCAGCGGGTACGCAACACCTATCTGGAGCGCGCGCGCGCGGAACCACAGCGCTTTCGGCTGATCGACGCCAACCGCAAACCGGATGAGGTACTCACAGCGGCCTGCACCGAACTTGAGAAATTACTTTAAAAGTAGAATAAAGTTCTTTTTTATTAATTAAATACAGAGAGTTTCTTATACTTTGGATGAACTGAAAGCACCATTACCGTGGCAACAGGAGGCCTGGCAGCAGTTGCAACAGGCGCGCAGCACAGAGCGGCTGGCGCACGCCATGCTGCTGGAGGGCCCCCGGGGCACCGGCAAACAATTGCTGGCCAGTGCGATTGCGGCCAGTCTGTTGTGCGAGCGCACGGACGCCGATGGCCACGCCTGCGGGCACTGTCGCAGCTGCGCCTTGTTCAAGGCAGAGACGCACCCGGATTTTCTGGTGGTCGGCCCTGACAATGAACGTGCCACCCAGATCGGCGTCGACAGCATTCGACACCTGAGCGAACTGACCGGCCTCAAGAGCCAGTACCACGCCCGCCGCGTGGTGATCGTATCGCCGGCCGAGGCAATGAATGCGAATGCGGCTAACGCGCTGCTCAAAACGCTGGAAGAGCCCGCTGCCGATACGCTGTTACTGCTGGTCAGTTCCCATCCGGCGCGACTGCCGGCCACCGTGCGCAGCCGTTGTCAACGGCTCACAGTCAAGGCGCCGGCGCGCGACACGGCCCGCCAGTGGCTCTCAGGCCGCCATGCCGGGCTGGCGCCGGAGCAGATCGACCTGGTGCTCGATTTCAGTGGTAACGCGCCGTTGCTGGCCGCCGATATGCTGGCCGGTGACTTCGTTGCCGTGCAGGAACGGCTGTTCAGCCAGTGGGAAACTATCTGCATGCGCGGCGTTGACCCGCTGGCTGTCGCCGCCGAATGGTCCGCCGAGATGGAACTGGACACCGTGTTACGCTGGCTCAGCTACATCTGCATGGGTTTGATCCGGGTGCGCACGGGCGCCGGCCGACAGGGCTTGCCCGAGGCGCTGCAGCAGCGCCTGGCCACCATTGCCGAGGCGGTATCACCGGAACAGGTTTTTCTTTACCTTGATGTGCTCTATTATTACCGTCAGATCATTGATCACCCGGTCAACCAGACTCTGGTGCTGGAGACACTCCTGATTCCATGGTGGTACAAGCTGGAGTGGCCCCTGGAGTCCTTGATACGCAGCGATCCAACAGAGAGAGCCGCAGCAACATGGCCATGAAGATGCCCGGATCACCGCAACAGGGGATTCTCACCCTGACCATCAAGGACAAGAGTGCGCTTTACGTGGCGTACATGCCCTTCGTCAAGAACGGCGGTCTGTTTATTCCCACCAACAAGGCCTACCGCATCGGCGACGAGGTATTTATTCTGCTCACACTGATGGACAACGCTGAACGTCTGCCGGTGGCAGGCAAGGTGATATGGGTCACTCCGCGCGGCGCGCAGGGCAAACGAACAGCAGGTATTGGCGTACAGTTCAGCTCGCAGGATGGCGGCACCACACAGAAAAAGATCGAAACCTATCTGGCTGGCGCCCTCAACGCAGAACGTCCCACCCACACCATGTAATGAAGAAGGGCCCCACCGGGGCCCTTCCTGTTTACGAACACTGGAAACTGAACCACTTCGAACCTGTCTATCCCCTCAACGCCTTCTTGTCGATCTTGCCCACCGGCGTCAGCGGGATCTCGTCCACGATGTGGATCTCCTTGGGCACCTTGTAGGCCGCCATGTGCTCCTTGCAGAAGGCCAGCACGGTTTGCTTGACCGCGTCTTCGGATTGACGGCGACCCGCCTCCGAAGGCTCCACATAGAGGGTAACAATGTCGTTGCCCGGGCGCTTGGCATCCGGCTTGCCGATGACTGCAGACAGTTCGACTTCCTGGAGTTCCTTGAGCTTGTTCTCCACTTCCACCGAGAACACCTTGTAACCGCCCACGATGAGCATGTCCTTGGCCCGGTCACAAATGGTGATATAGCCTTCCTCGTCCATCATCGCGATATCACCGGTGTAGAAGAAAGTCTTGCCGTCGAACTTGCGCAAGGCCTTCTTGCTCTCTTCCGGCAGGCCCAGGTAGCCACGGAACACCTGCGGGCCATTGGCAATCAACTCGCCGGGCTCATTAAAAGGCATTTCCTTGTCGCCCGTCTCGGCATCAACGATGCGGATATCCGTGCCGGGGATAGGGACCCCCACGGTACCCGGCTTGGCACGCCCGGGCGGGTTGGTGGTCAGCATCGGACTGGTTTCGGTCAGGCCGTAGGCTTCGCAGTACTTGCCCTTGCCAACGTACTTTTCAACCTGCTTGATCAATTCCACCGGCGCCGGCGCAGCCCCCGACATGGCAATCTTGAGCTGGGAGAAATCAACCTTCGCGAACTCGGGTTCTTCCAGCAACATCTGGAAGAGGGTGGGGACGTTACCGATCAGGGTAGGGGGGAACTGCTGCATGGCCCTGGAAAAGCTCTTTACATCACGCGGATCGGGCACCACGATCACCCGCGCACGCTGGCGCAGGCTCATCAGGGCCACACCCAGGCCGGCGGCGTGGAAGTAGGGGAAAACCGAAGCAAAGGTATCCTTGCCGACCTCGTAGTTCACCAGCGCCTCACTCTGGGCAGCGTTGGAGAGCACATTGCGCAGGGTCAGCTCGGCACCCTTGGGTTTGCCGGTGGTGCCGCCGGTGTACTGGATCAGCACCACATCATCCATGTCCACGTGCTCAAGCACACGGGCATCACTGGCCGCGTTGATTGCCGGCCAGTAATCCACCACCTTGATCTGCTTGAGTTCCGGCAGCTTGATTTTGGGCACCTTGCCCAGCCACACCGCCAGCTTTTTCTTCCATCCCGGCAGAAAATCAATGGGGCTGGCGACAATGGCCGCCTTGAGTTCAGGCAACTTGCCGTCATTGGGCACTCCGGCTTCCACAAACAGCTGATCCAGTGAGACCAGGAAGCGAATGCCCGCATTCTGGACCTGATAGGCCAGCTCATCAGGCTTGAGCAGCGGCGACACGCCTGAGGCGGCACAGCCCAGCTTGGAGGCCGCCAGCAGCCCGATCAGGTACTGCGGGGTGTTGGGCAGGTGCAGTCCGATCACATCACCACGCTCGGCTCCCAAATCGCGCAGCATATTGGCGAAGCGATTGGCCCATTGATCAAGCTCGCCATAAGTCAGGGAAATACCCAGATACTCCACACAGGGCGCGTCAGGCGCTTCCTGTACGTGTTTTTCCACCGTTTCGGCAATGGATTCCTCGCTCACCGGCGGCATATCGGCCGATATATCGCCGAGGGCGGCCTCCCATGGCCGGGCATTCTTTTTCTTGGCAGATGCAGTGGAACTCATAATGACTCCTCCA
>SLLK01000170.1 GCA_007134115.1 Gammaproteobacteria bacterium
GGCAGTGTGAGTGAGGTGGTTAGTTTGACCGGAGCGTATGAGATCGTTTGTATAAAGCACACCGGCCGGATCTTTGATTACATGCAATGAGCGTGGATATTCCGGTCTAAACTGACCCCCTATTCCGGAGGAAGCTGACCCCCCATTCCGGAGCAAAGTGACCCCGGGGTCAGTATGTGCCATTCTGGCTGATGTTGACCCCCTTTGGGAGTTCCTTTAAGGGTTTTGGATACGTATTCTTGTTCTTTTTGAACAATAACGTAAAAGGAATCAGATGGCAGCAAAACCAAAACCCATGAGTAAAATCAAACAAGTATTACGTGCACACCAGCAGGGCCGTTCGATCAAGTGGATTGCCCGAAGCAGTGATATTTCACGCAATACCGTTCGCAAATACCTTCAACTGGCCTTGCAGACCGGCAAACCTTTCATTGAACTGTTGGCCCTGGATGAGCCATCTCTTCAACAGATTCTGTTACCGCAGCAGCCGGTAGCCCGTGACCAGAGATGGTTGGACCTGGCCAGTCAATACAACTATTTCACCAAAGAATTACAATCCAACGGAGTCACCAAGTTTCTGCTTTGGAGCGAATACCGTCAGAAGTGCCCCGGAGGATATGGATATTCCCAATTTTGTTGGCATCTGAGCCAGCTTGACAAGGCCCATCAGGTTCGGGCGGTTATCGATCATCGCCCGGGCGACCTTCTGTATCTGGACTTTACCGGTAAGTTGGCCGAGTATATCGATCCACTTACCGGAGTGAGTGTAGCAGCTCAGATATTTGGAGCGGTTTTGGGGTATAGCCAATATGCATACGTACAAGCCGTTCCCAGCCAACAAACCCCGGATCTGGTGGATGCATTGAGCCTTAGTGTAGAGTGGTTCGGGGGTGTACCGGACGGGGTTGTCCCGGATAATTTAAAAAGCGCGGTCACCAAAGCCGACCGGTATGAACCGACGATCCATCAGGTCCTGGAAGATTGGAGCAACCACTACCAGACAACCATCATCCCTGCGCGGGTGGCCTCTCCCCGGGATAAATCCCTGGTGGAAAATCTGGTTAAACATATCTACAGCCAGATCCTGGCACCGCTGCGCCACCAAAAATTCTATAGCCTGGATCAGCTCAATGCGGGTATCCGGCGGCAACTGGAGTTGTATAACAGCAAAGCGTTCCAGGGGCGTGATTACAGCCGAAAGGATCTGTTTCAACGCCAAGAGAAACCTCAGCTTAAACCGCTTCCCGAGCAGCGGTTTCGTATTGTCAAGCGACGCCAGTATAAGGTTCAAAACAACTCCCATATCTTTTTGGGAGAAGACCGTCACTATTATAGCGTACCTCACCAATGGATCGGCCAACAAGCCATGGTTGTCTACACGTCGGTGAAAGTCGATATCTATGTGGAGCTGTCTCTTGTTGCCAGTCACCGCCGCGATCCTGCGCCCCATCGCTACACAACCATGAAAGATCATTTACCTTCTCATCTGCAGGCATTCGCCCAGAGAAGCCCCGATTACTACCGCCAGCGGGCAGCCCGGTTTGGGGCAGATTTTCTTGGAGTGATCAATCATTTGTTTGAACAGGCCCGCCACCCCGAACAAGCCTACCGAAGCTGCGACGGGTTGTTGAAGCTGGCCCGGCAAACCGATCCAAAAACACTGGCTCAGGCGTGCTCGCAGGCTCAGAGTCTGGGCGTTTATACCTACAGTTTCCTCAAACGAGTGATTCAAAACCCGCTTCTCAGCGCTACTGTGCAAAACCCGATGCAGTTTGACTTGCCTGAGCATGAGAATATCCGCGGAAAAAACACCTACAACTAAATAACCTTACATCAAACACATCATGAACATTGAACAAACCCTCTCCTCGCTACGGCTCCACGGTATGAGCAGCCAGTGGCTTGGACTAAAACAGGCTGGCGGGCTGGCAAACCTTTCCTTGTCCGAAGGGCTCGAATTGCTATTGCAGGCCGAAGCCGAACACCGCCAAAACAGCCGTACCCAGCGGCTTATAAAAAATGCAGCGTTTCGCTACCAAGCCTGCCTTGGGGAGATTCACTACCCACCGCAACGAACTTCCATCAAAAACACGGTTCATATGCTCTCCAGAGGAGAATATATCGAAAGGGGTCAAGGGGTTTTAATTACCGGGGCAACCGGTTGCGGAAAAAGCTATATCGCCTCAGCTCTGGGGTATCAGGGGTGTTTGTTAGGGTATAAAACCCGCTATTTTAATATGCAAAAACTGATTCTTCGATTGAATATGGCTCGTGCGGAGGGAACCATCTTCAAGTTTATGGAGACACTGGCCAAAACACATTTGCTCATTCTTGATGACTTTGGACTATCTCCTTTGGAGGGACAGCCGCGACTGGACCTGTTGGAAATTGTAGAGGACCGGCATGGCCAAAAAGCCACGATCATTGCCAGCCAGCTTCCGGTGAGTAGTTGGTATGATGTGATTGGCGAAAATACCATTGCTGATGCCATTTTGGATCGGATCACAACCACAGCTCACCGCATTGAATTAAGTGGAGAAAGTTTAAGAAAAAACCTGTAACATTGTCAGCGTAGTTCCTGTTCAAAACCCGGCTCCAAAGGGGGTCACTTTGCTCCGGATTTGAGGGTCAGTATCACCGGAATATCCAAGATCATCGAGTCAAAGCAATAATCAGATCGGCCATTAACAAGGGCATCATGCAGACGGGTTCACGTTGGTTGCACGATTTTAATTTACTCGCCCCGTTGCATATGCCCTA
>SLLK01000272.1 GCA_007134115.1 Gammaproteobacteria bacterium
CGCTCCGGGGCGGGCAGCACGGCGTCCGGCTCGCCGCGCGCCGACAGATTGCGCCAGAACGGCGTGAACACGCGATAGGGATCGCCCTTGCCGGTACGCACTTCCCACGGCTCGAAAAGCACGGCCGCCTTGCTGCTGTGCACGGTCAGACCCTGCTCGCGCAGCGTGGTCTTGATTTCCCGATCGCGTGCCACCACCGCGGGTTCGTAGAGGCGATTCCAGAAAACCCCGGTCGCACCGGTTTGCTCAACCAGCGCCTGCAAACACTTCAACGCGGGGCCACGTCGAATGAGCAGCGCACTGCCACGCGCGCGTAAATCCGCATCCAGCGCCGTCAGCGAATGATGCAACCACCAGTCGGCAGCAGCGCCGGGCGCCCACGCCTGCTCCTCCCCGGGCGCGTGAATGTAAACGGGTACCACCGTGGCAGCGCTTTGCAAAGCCGCCAGCAAGGCGGGATTATCGTGTAAGCGCAGATCGCGCCTCAGCCAGTAGATCGCACACTGCACCGCCGTATCTCCCCGGACAAATCTGTCCGTTACAATACAGGCTGCACGTTCCCATGAGGAAACGCGGATCGATTCGTCCCGTCCTGGCGGGTCCTTGACAGCCGCTGGCGTCATCAAGACCAGCCCAGAGCATCCCGGAGACACCCGATGGACACCACGCCTGCCGCCCCGCTTTCTCACGTGGAATGGCGAACGCCTGATATAGAGGCCTGCACCACGTTTCTGGAGCAACTGTTCGGCTGGCATTTCCGGCAGCACGGCACCCGTTACCGCGAATATTGCAGTGGTGGCGTCTGCGTAGGCCTGATGGCGGCCGGGGAGCCCCCTGCAGCCGGCAGTTGCCTGGCATACCTGTATGTCACGGATCTGGAAGATGTCATGGCCCGCAGCCGGCAGCTTGGCGGCACCACCGAGCTCGCTCCGCAAGTCATTGCCGGTTACGGGCGATATGCCCGCATCCGCGCCCCGGAGGGCAGCGTCTTCGGCCTGTTCCAGAGGCAATCCTGACACCTTCGACCGCTACTGCTCGCCGCCGGTCGCGGCGGTGGTGTAGAATGTGCGGTCGCTCACGACCTGACGATCGTGAAACCGGAACAGTCACTGCAGATTAAACAGCCTGCGGTGCCGGGCGGCGCCGGCGTCAACCTGCCGCGCGCGCCCCGCCCAACCAAGGAGTCCAACGCATGAAAAAGCCCGTACGTGTCGCGGTCACCGGCGCCGCCGGCCAGATCAGTTATTCCCTGAACTTTCGTATTGCCGCCGGCGACATGCTGGGCAAGGACCAGCCGGTCATCCTGCAATTGCTGGAAATTCCGCCCGCCATGGACGCCCTGCAGGGCGTCGTCATGGAGCTCAACGATTGCGCCTTCCCGCTGCTGGCCGGCGTGGAAGCCAGTGACAATCCCGAAGAAGCGTTCGCCCGGGCCGACTACGCGCTGCTCGTGGGTGCACGTCCGCGCGGACCGGGCATGGAGCGCAAGGACCTGCTCGAAGCCAACGCCAAGATCTTCTCGGTGCAGGGCAAGGCCCTCAACGACAAAGCGAACAAGAACGTGAAAGTGCTGGTGGTGGGCAATCCGGCCAACACGAACGCGCTGATTGCGAGCAGCAATGCCCCCGCACTGGACCCGCGCCAGTTCACCGCCATGACACGCCTGGATCATAACCGCGCCATGCACCAGCTGGCGGCGCAAACCGGCGCCCACGTGAACGATATCCAGCGCATGGTGATCTGGGGCAACCATTCGGCCACGCAGTATCCCGACATCGCGCACGCCACGGTCAAGGGCAAGCCGGCCGTTGATCAGGTCGACCAGGGCTGGTATCGCGATACCTTTATCCCCGACGTGCAGCAACGCGGCGCGGCCATCATCAAGGCCCGCGGCGCCTCTTCCGCAGCCTCTGCAGCCTCCTCGGCCATCGACCACATGCGCGACTGGGCGCTGGGCACCGCCGAGGGCGACTGGACCAGCATGGCGGTCCCCGCCGATGGCAGCTATGGCATTGCCGAGGGTGTGGTCTATTCCTATCCGGTGGTTTGCCGCAACGGCGATTATGAAATCGTGCAGGATCTGCCAATCAGCGATTTCAGCCGCGAGCGCATGGACGCCACCGAGCAGGAACTGCGCGAGGAACGCGAGGGCGTCAGCGACCTGCTCTGAGCTCACCCCGGCCGATGCACAACAGGGGCGGTCGCGCCGTGGCGTAACCGCCCTTTGTTTTGCCTTGCCGGCCGGTCAGTGCTAAAAGTGGAAAATCACAACATCCCGGCACTAAACCGGAGGAGCGTACAGCGATGAAACTGTCTGACATTCTGGATGCCAAGGGCTGGGGCTCGGTGACCGCCGACGAATCCATGGATGTGGCCACGGTGGTGCGCATCATGTGTGACAACCATGTCGGTGCCGCCATCATCCTGGGCCAGGATAGCGGTATCGTCGGCATCGTTACCGAGCGGGATATTCTGCGTCAGTTTTCCGAGCGCGGCGCGCTGTTGGCTGAACTGGACGTGCGTAGTGTTATGTCGCGAAAGGTTGAAACCGCTGCCGCCGACACCCCCACGCAGGATGCCCTGCAGCGCATGACCGAAAAACGCTTCCGACACCTGCCCGTGGTTAAGGACGGAAAATTGCTGGGTGTGATTTCCATCGGTGATCTGGTCAAGTCCATGCTGCGGGAAAAGGAACAGGAAACCGAAGCCCTGCGCGACTACATTACCCACTGAAGAAGTGCCAAAAGCCCCGCC
>SLLK01000044.1 GCA_007134115.1 Gammaproteobacteria bacterium
GGCTTCACGCGAGGCAGTCCTTTCTTGCCTTCCAGCGATTCCAGCAACGCGGTTTCCTCGCCCACGATGTAGGCACCGGCGCCGAGGTGACCGTACACATCCACATCGATGCCCGAGCCCTGTATATCCCGGCCCAGCAGTCCCTGCTCATAGGCCTCGGCCAGCGCCTGCTCGAAGCGCCGCCACGGCTCATCCATGAACTCGCCGCGAATATAGTTATAAGCCACGGTGGCGCCCATGGCGTAGGCGGCAATCGCCATGCCCTCGACAACCGAGTGCGGGTTATAGCGCAGAATATCCCGGTCCTTGCAGGTGCCCGGCTCACTCTCATCGGAATTGCACACCGCGTAGCGCTGGCCCTTGTAGTCGCGCGGCATGAAGCTCCACTTGAGGCCGGTGGGAAAGCCTGCGCCGCCGCGACCGCGCAGCCCCGAGTCCTTGACCAGTTGCACAATATCGGCCGGCGGCGTCTTTTCCTGCAGAATCTTCTTCCACGCCTCGTAACCACCGGTCTTGAGATAATTCTCAAGCGTCCAGGGCTCGTCGAACTTCAGCGTGCTGTAACAGACTTCGTTTTGCATCTGTGCTGCTCCGCGCACCAGCCGGTGCGTTCGGGGACAGGGTGGCGCCCACTCCCGGCGCCCGCCGTCTACTCCAGTCCGTCGATAATCTCGTCCACCTGCTCCGGCGTCAGATTTTCGTGGTACACATGATTGACCATCATCATAGGCGCGCCGGCACATGCCGCCAGGCATTCCTCTTCGCACTTGAGGTACACCCGGCCATCGGGGGTGGTCTCGCCACGCTTGATGCCCAGCTTGCGCTCCACGTGTTCGGCGATCTCCTCACCCCCGCGCAACATGCAGGAGATATTGGTGCAGATCGAGACGCTGTTCCGCCCCACCGGGCGTGTCTCGAACATGGAATAGAAGCTCGCCGCCTCATAGACTTCAATGGGCGCCAGATCCAGATACGCCGCCACTGCATCCATCAACGCCACGGTGAGATAGCCCCCGTTATCATGCTGCGCGGCATGCAGCGCGGTGAGTACGGCCGAACGCCGTCCCTCGCGCGGGTACTTTTTCAGCGCCCGGTCGATTTCCTTGCGGGCGTGCTCTGTGAGGCGCTGGTCAGTCTTGGCGGATGTCTGCACCATCAGCGGTCTATCTCCCCGAATACGATGTCCTGGGTGCCGATCACTGCGACCACATCGGCCAGCATATGCCCCTCGACCATCTCGTTCATGGCTGCCAGATGAGCAAACCCCGGTGCCCGGATCTTGACCCGGTAGGGCTTGTTGGCGCCGTCGGATACCAGGTACACACCAAATTCCCCCTTGGGCGCCTCCACTGCCGCGTAGGCCTCGCCCTCGGGCACGCAATAACCCTCGGTAAACAGCTTGAAGTGATGAATCATGGCTTCCATGTCATGTTTCATCACTTCACGGTGCGGCGGCACAATCTTGGGATCATCAATGCATACCGGCCCCGGATTGGCCCGCAACCACTGCACGCACTGGCGGATGATCTTCACCGACTGACGCATTTCCTCGATGCGCACCAGATAGCGGTCGTAGCAATCCCCGTTGGTGCCCACCGGGATACCGAATTCCAGCTGATCGTAGACTTCGTAGGGCTGCTTGCGACGCAGATCCCACTCCACACCGGAACCACGCAGCATGGGCCCGGTAAAACCCAGCGCGACGGCCCGTTCGGGCGAGACTTCGGCAATCCCCACGGTGCGCTGCTTCCAGATACGGTTATCAGTGAGCAGGGTTTCGTATTCGTCAATGGCGCCGGGGAAGTAATCGGTGAAATGCTCAATAAAATCCAGCATGGAACCCTGACGGGCCTGATTAAGCTTGCGCAGCTCGCGCTCACTGCGGAACCGCGAGGGCGCGTACTGCGGCATGCTGTCCGGCAGATCACGGGCCACCCCGCCGGGGCGATAATAGGTCGCGTGCATACGCGCCCCCGATACCGCCTCGTAGCAGTCCATCAGCACTTCGCGCTCACGGAAGCAGTACAGGAACACGGTCATCGCACCTATATCCAGGCCGTGCGCACCCAGCCACAGCAGGTGATTGAGAATGCGCGTCATCTCGTCGAACATCACGCGGATGTACTGCGCGCGCAGCGGCGGCTGCACCCCGAGCAGCTTCTCAATGGCCAGCACATAGCCGTGCTCGTTGCACATCATGGACACATAATCGAGACGGTCCATATAGCCGATGCTGTGATTGTAGGGCTTGGTTTCGGCGAGCTTTTCGGTGGCGCGATGCAACAGCCCCACGTGCGGATCGGCGTGCTTGATGACCTCGCCTTCCATCTCCAGCACCAGCCGCAATACGCCGTGCGCCGCCGGATGCTGGGGCCCGAAATTGAGCGTGAAGTTCTGGATTTCAGCCATGTTCGGCAGTCTCCCCGGCGGCGGAATCGCCCGCCTCAGGACGGCGCGCGGCACGAATCACTTTGGGCACGGTCACGCGCGGCTCAATCGTGACCGGCTGATACACCACGCGGCCGCGCACGGGATCGAAGCGAACTTCCACGTGGCCGCTGAGCGGGAAGTCCTTGCGGAACGGGTGCCCGATAAAACCATAGTCCGTCAGGATGCGACGCAGGTCCGGATGTCCCTCGAAATGAATACCGAACAGGTCAAAGGCCTCGCGCTCGAACCAGTTGGCGGACGGCCACACATCGACCACGCTGTCGACCACCGGGAAACCCGGATCGGGGCAGTACACC
>SLLK01000091.1 GCA_007134115.1 Gammaproteobacteria bacterium
CGTTATGGGTGAGCGTAAAACCCACATCAAAGCGTGACAGCGCCATCTGGCGCAGCACTTTCTCAACATGGCCGAACTCGGTTTTTTCAGTGCGCATGAACTTGCGTCGCGCAGGCGTATTGAAGAACAGGTCGCGCACTTCCACGGTCGTGCCCGGTGGATGCGGCGCCGGTGCCGGCGGGATAAAGACACCATTGCCGTCGCCCTCCACGCGCGTGCCATGCGCCTGACCGGCCACCCTGGAAACCAGCGACAGGTGACTGACCGAGGCCATACTGGGCAGTGCCTCGCCCCGGAAGCCCAGACTGCTGACATTCTCCAGGTCAGACAGGGAGTTGATCTTGCTGGTGGCATGCCGATCCACCGCCAGCAACAGGTCATCGGCGGCAATGCCGGCACCATCGTCACGCACCCGGATCAGATTGAGGCCGCCCCCGGCGACTTCCACATCGACGCGCCCGGCGCCCGCATCAAGGCTGTTCTCGACCAGCTCCTTGACCACTGAAGCCGGCCGCTCCACCACCTCACCGGCGGCGATCTGATTGACGAGTTGGGAAGGCAGCTTGCTGATTCGCATGCGCGCAAGCTTAGCAAAAAGGAAAGATCAGGGTTTCAGCAAGCGGGCAGTGGACCCGCCCCGGGCGCGCGCTGCGCCTGGCGCGACGCCGCGCCCGGACGCCACACGACCGCCACCGGAGCCTTCAAGCAGGCTGCCTGGCAAACGTTGTCTCGCAGCAACCCCGCTGGAAACTGAAAACCGAAAACTTCGAATTTATTCCGCCTGCGCCACAGGTATGCGCAAGACCTCTCCGGCACGCACCCGATCATCGTCGATCTGGTTGAAATCGCGCAGGCGATTGAGGTTGACCTGATAGCGCTGGGCGATATGAGACAGGGTTTCGCCACGCTGGATCACGTGCTCCACCGGACCTTCGGCCATCAGGCCCCGCTCCGGCATACGATCCTGGAAGTACTCGCGAATCCCGTTCATCAGGGAGCGCGCCACCGCCTGTTGATGACTGGTGTCGTTCAGCCGGCGCTCCTCGTCCGGATTGGAGATAAACGCCACTTCCACCAGGATGGAGGGCAGATCGGGGGACTTGAGCACGGCAAAGGGGGCCTGTTGCACCTGGCCACGATGCACCCGACCCAGTGTCTTGAGCTGGCCGATCACCTTCTCGCCAAGCTGGAAGCTGGCGTCGAGGGTGGCCGTCTGGGATAGATCCAGGAGTACCGAGGCCAGTTGATCATCCTTGTCGCGCAAATCCACACCACCGACCCGATCGGCCGCATTCTCACGGTTGGCCAGCCAGCGCGCCGCCTCATCACTGGCGCCTCGCTGGGACAACACGTACACCGAGGAGCCATGCGCCGCGGGGTGCTTGAAAGCATCGGCATGCAAGGAGATAAACAGATCGGCCTGATTTTCCCGCGCCAGTGCCGAGCGTTCGCGCAGGCTCACGTAATAGTCGCCATCACGGGTCATCAACGGCCGCATACCGGGCTCGGCTTCCACCATCCGCTGCAGGCGCCGGGCAATCTGCAACACCACCTCTTTTTCGCGCGTCCCGTGATAGCCAATCGCCCCCGGGTCTTCGCCGCCATGGCCGGGGTCGATGGCGATCACCAGGTCACGCGGCCGCGTGGCCGGGCCGCTGTCGCGGGCGCGGCGCACGGAACGTCGATCCTCGGGTTGTTCGCGCCTGCTTTCGCTATCGTGCAGGTCCACCACCAGGCGATGACCATGGGGGCCTGAGGGTGGCAGCAGGAAGGTGCGCGGCTTGAGTTCATGCTGGAGATCAAGCACCACGCGCAGATCGCCACCGTCACGCGTGCCGGTGCGAATACCCTTGAGCCGGGTGCTCGAGTCATCGGTGGATGGCACACTGGCCGCCAGCTTTGCACCCTGCATATCAATCACGATGCGATCCGGCCCGGACAGGGCGAACACCGAGTGCTCTACCGGTTCGCTGATATCGAACACCACGCGCGTGTGATCGGGACCTGTCCACAGGCGCATGCCGCTGACCTCCAGCGCCGGCGCCGAGGACCAGCAGATCAGTAAAAGCAACGCCAGCAGGGGGGCTTTGCGCATGATTGTTGTTCCGTTATTACCCGACAAATTCACCGGGACCGACACCCGATCAGCCTTTTACCCGTCCAGCTATACTCAATAATAGAGAAAAATGCAACATTTTGATGCAGATACAGGCTGTTCCTAAACCGAAACAACAACAATTGGAAAGCGGCTGTCACGACACGTTCGCGTCCGCCTGCAGCCGCTGCCCGCGCGCTGAGCAAGCAGTCAGGCGCAGGCAACGGGCATCACCACCGCCATGCTTGAGGGTCAGAACCAGATCGGGGGCGGGCAGAAAGCCGCGGCCATGTTGCGGCCACTCCACCAGCCACAGCGATGGCGAGCCCAGATAATCGCGCAAGCCGAGGAATTCCAGCTCGGCGGGATCGGCCAGTCGGTACAGGTCCAGGTGCAGCACCAGGGGCAACGCCGGCAACCCTGTTTCATAGGGCTCGAATAACGAGTAGGTGGGACTGGGCACCGGCCCCTCCCAGCCCAGCGCCTCCAGCAACGCCCGGCTCAAGGTGGTCTTGCCGGCACCGAGCTCCCCTTCGAGGTATATCAGCAACGGTGCGTCCGGTCGCAATCGCATCACCGCGGCGGCCAGGCGCTGCGCCAGGCACACCGTATCCTGCTCCCCGGCAAGCACCCGCTCCCCTGTAGTCACAGGTTGACCAGCCGCCGCAACGGCAGAAACAGATCACTGGCAAGCAGCCCGCGCTCGCCACCGTCGGTGGCCGCCTCATCGGCAGCGTAACCGTGCAGCAGGGCGCCTGCCCGCGCCGCATCACCGGCACTCAGCCCCTGCGCCATCAACCCGGCGATCACACCGGTCAGCACATCACCCATCCCGCCGCTGGCCATGCCCGGGTTACCGCTGTCCGTCAGCGTCATGCCCGATTCGTCGGCAACCAGGGTGCCGCAACCCTTGAGCAGGGCAATACCGCCGAAGCGCTCGACCAGCGCCGCAGTCGCCGCGAAACGGTCATCATTGATCTGCGCCGCGCTGACCCCCAGCAACCGCCCCGCTTCGCCGGGATGGGGCGTGAGAACCCGCTGCGCATCGTAATCCGGCGCCGCCGCCAGCAGATTGAGTGCGTCGGCGTCCACCACCAGCGGCTTGTCGCAGTCATTGACCGCCCGCCACATCTCCCGCGACCAGGGCGTCTGCCCCAGGCCCGGCCCGATCGCGACCACCGTGGCGCGCTCCAGCCATGGCGCCAGCGCGGCGCCATCCGCCACACCCGCGCACATCAATTCCGGCCGCGCCAGATTCAGGCTTGCCGCATGTTCCGGCGCGGTCGCCACGGTCACCAGACCGGCGCCCACCCGCTGCGCGGCCTCGCCGGCCAGGCGTGGCGCACCCGGCATGCCCGGCGCGCCACCCACGACCAGCACATGACCGAAATCTCCCTTGTGACTGTGACGTCGGCGCGGGCCGAGCAATGCCGCCACATCAGACAGCACCAGGCGCTGCACGGCCGCCGGCTCACGCGCATACACCGTGGCCGGCACGTCGAGGCCGTCAAAATAGATAGCGCCGCTGTAGTCCGGCCCATCGGCGGTATACATGCCACGCTTGCGCCCGATAAAGGTCGCGGTCGCATCCGCCTTGATCGCCACGCCGAGCACGCGCCCCGTATCCGCGTCCAGACCGCTGGGAATATCCACCGCAAAACGCGCCCAGTGGCCGGCATTCAGGGCCTCGATCAACGTCCGCCAGCGGCCTTCCACCGCGCGCTGCAAACCGGTGCCGAACAAGGCATCCACCACCACATCGGGCGCATAGTCTTCAGGCAGCACCGTATCGCGGCGCCAGATCATGCCTTGCCCGCCGACCGCCTCCCAGTCACTGGCGGCACGCGCCGCATCGCCGGACAGCTCGCCGCTGCCGGCCATGGCAACCAGAACCACTTCCATACCGGATTCACGCGCGAGTCGGGCGATCACGTACCCGTCGCCGCCGTTATTGCCCTTGCCACAGCACACCAGCAGGCGACGCGCCTGCGGCCAGTGCGCGCGCAAGCGCGTGAAGGCCGCCGCAGCAGCGCGCGTCATCAGGGTATAACCGGCCATGCCGGCCTGCTCGATAGCCAGACGATCGAGTCTTTGTAACTGTCCGGCGGTATAGAGATTTTGGGCCATGGGCTGCATTCTGCCATGATAGATGCCTCACGACACTGTGCTTGACCTCCCAACCGGGATGGCACAGCTGCCCTGTCCGGCTATCCGAGACCCAGCCATGACGTCGACCACCGTTGACTCGCTTGATCCGCAGGAACTGGCGGCGCTCGCCGGCCGTATCCGGCAATGGGGCCGGGAGCTGGGCTTTCAGCACACCGGCTTCGCCGACACCGATCTCGCCGTCGCCGAGGCACGACTGCAGGAATGGCTGGCCGCGCAACGCCACGGCGACATGGAATACATGGCGCGGCACGGGTCCCGGCGCAGCCGGCCCGCCGAACTGGTTCCCGACACCGTGCGCGTCATCAGCGTGCGCATGGACTACAGTCCGCCCCGCGCGGTGCCCGCCGAGGAGGTGCTGGACCGGCCGCCGCTGGCCTACATCTCGCGCTATGCGCTGGGCCGCGATTATCACAAGCTCATGCGCAAGCGCTTGCAGCGCCTGGCCGGCCGTATCGCCGCGCATATCGGTGACTTCGGCTACCGCGTCTTCGTCGACAGCGCGCCGGTGCTGGAGAAACCGCTGGCACAGAAGGCCGGTCTCGGCTGGATGGGCAAACACACCAACATTCTCTCGCGTGAAGCCGGCTCCTGGTTCTTTCTCGGCGAGATCTATACCGACCTGCCCCTGCCGGTGGACCAGCCGGTCAGCGATCACTGCGGCTCGTGCACAGCCTGCATCGACGTGTGCCCCACGCAGGCCATTACTGCGCCTTACCAGCTCGATGCGCGTCGCTGCATCTCCTACCTGACCATCGAGCACCACGGCGCCATTCCCGAGGCGTTGCGTCGTGACATGGGTAACCGCATCTATGGTTGTGACGACTGCCAGCTGGTGTGCCCGTGGAACCGTTATGCACAGCTCACCGGTGAAGGTGATTTCGCGCCGCGCCACGGCCTGGACGCACCGGATATGGTGGCGCTGTTCGAGTGGAGCGAGGAAGAATTTCTGCGCCGTACCGAAGGTTCCGCCATCCGCCGCATCGGACACCAGCGCTGGCTGCGCAATATCGCGGTGGCCCTGGGTAATGCGCTGGCCGATGGGCAAGTGGACCAAACCGCGGCGACCCGTATTCGCGCTGCTCTCCAGGCGCGGCAGCAACACCCCTCGGCCGTAGTGCGCGAACATGTAGACTGGGCTTTGCGCCAGGCACCCGCCTGATCCGTGCGTGACGCGACCTAGTCGAACCCGTTACGGCGGCACCAGTCGAGCAGCTCATGTTCGCTTTGATCGCCCTGCGCGGCACGCTCGTCGTTGAGGGCCGCAAGCGCTTCCACCGCCATCTCCTTGCCCAGTTCCACGCCCCACTGGTCAAAGGAATTGACGTTCCAGATCCACCCCTGCACAAAAATCTTGTGCTCATAAAGCGCCAGCAGGGCGCCCAGCGTGCGCGGGTCCAGCCGTCTCAGCAGCAGCGTGTTGCTGGGCCGGTTGCCGGGGAACACCAGATGCGGCAACAGGCGCCGCGCCGTGTCCGCGTCCACGCCCCGCTCACGCAACAATACGCGCGCCTCATCCACGGTACGGCCGCGCATCAACGCCCGCGGCTGGGCCAGCAGGTTGGCCAGCAGCACGCGGTGATGATGCGTCAGCGAGTGCTCCGGCGTGGCACAACCCACAAAATCCACCGGTACCCACTGCGCCCCCTGGTGCAGCCACTGGAAAAAGGCGTGCTGGCCACTGGTGCCCTCGCCGCCCCACACCAGCGGCCCGGTGGCGACCGCCATGCGGCGACCATGGCGATCCACCCGCTTGCCATTACTCTCCATATCGGCCTGTTGCAGATGGGTGGGCAGCAAGGCCAGGCGCCGGTCATACGGCAGTACTGCATGACTCTGGCAGCCAAAGAAGTTCACATACCAGACCCCCAGCAGCCCCATCATCAAGGGCATATTCTGCCCGGGCGGTGCCTCCAGGAAATGCCGGTCCATCTCCGCCGCCCCCGCCAGCAACTCGCGGAAGGCCGACATCCCCACCGCCAGCGCGATGGGCAGCCCCACACATGACCACAGGGAATAACGCCCACCGACCCAGTCCCACAGCGGGAAACGATTGTCCTCATGGATACCGAAGGCAGCCACGGCCTCGCGATTGGCCGACACAGCGACAAAATGGCGCCTCAACGCCGTGTCCTTTTCGATCCCTGCATCACACAGCCAGCCCAGCGCGCTGTCGGCGTTGGTCATGGTCTCCATGGTGGAGAAACTCTTGGAGCTGACGATGAACAGCGTGGTCGACGGTTCCAGTTGCGCCAGCTTGCCCGCCAGGTCGGCGCCATCCACATTGGACACAAAGTGCACGCGCGGCTGCCCGGTAGCCAGCTCGCCCAGCGCCCGGGTGACCATTTCCGGCCCCAGGTGGGAACCGCCGATACCCAGGTTGACCACATCCGTCACCGGCTCGCCGCCGGCGCCCGGCCAGCGACGCTCACGCAGGCGTTGGCAAAATGCTTCCATGCGCCCCAGCGCAGCCTGTACCTGCGGCCACACGGCAACCCCTTCAAGCGTGACGCCGTTATCCCGTGGCGCCCGCAACAGGGTATGCAGTGCGGCACGGTCTTCGCTGGTATTCAGATGCTCGCCCGCCACCATACGCGCGGCTGCCTCGAGCACGCCGCGCTGCGCAGCCAGCTCAAGCAACAGCGTGCGCGTGCGCGCATCCACCCGGTTGCGCGAATAATCCAGCAACAACTGCTCATGCTGCAGCGAAAACGTCTGATAACGTCGGGGATCGGCGGCAAACAGCTCGCGCATGTGCACATCCGCCATCTCGCGGGCGTGCTCCTGCAGCGCTTGCCAGGCGGGTAATTTCGCAAGCTCCATGGCTTTACTCTATCCCTGTTGACAACAAAAAGCCCCGTCGCGACAAACGACGGGGCTTTTGGTCAGGACCGACTGCACACGGGGTGGTGCCGCCGGCAGTTTCAGGCGGCCTGCACCGGGATGGTATTCCGTGTGCCGGTGACGTGGTTGTGCTCGTCCAGGTACACCAGGCGCGGCTTGAAATGCTCCGCCTCACTGGCGTGCATGCCGGCATAGGCGCAGATGATCAACCGATCACCCACCCCGGCCTTGTGCGCCGCCGCGCCATTCACGGAAATCACACGCGAGCCTTCTTCGGCGCGAATGGCATAGGTGGTGAAACGCTCACCATTGGTGACGTTATAAATCTGGATTTGCTCATAGGGCACAATGCCGGAGGCTTCCAGCAGGCGCGCGTCAATGGCGCACGAACCCTCATAGTCGAGCTCGGCATGCGTGACGCATGCACGGTGAAGCTTGCCTTTGAGTAACGTTACCTGCATCGCTGCAACTCTCTAAGGTCAGTGAGTGTCGCCCGGACCACTCAGGTGGAAACCCGAATCTTCCATGCACGATGCCGACCGCGCGGGCTGGCATATTCTGAACAATCCATACTGCGTTCGCAACCGAAAAACACAGTCCCCCGAACCCCTTGATCATAGGGGAGGGCTATGCAGTTTCTCTGCTTACACGAACGTTGTCAATAAGGCGGGCGCGCCCCAGCCGACCCGCACCGAGCACAACCAGTGACTCTCCCGCCGCTTCAGGCGGTTGCAGATCAGCCACCCGACGAACGGCGATATACTCCGGATCAAAGCCACCTTCACGCAGCATTTGCAGGCCCTCACGCTCAAGCGCGGCGTAGTCAGTGCGGCCGGCCAGCAACTGATCACGCAGGCGCGTCAGGGTCTGATAAAGCGCCGGCGCCTGCGCCCGTTCGCTGTCATTCAGGTACTGATTGCGCGAACTCATGGCCAGACCGTCCGCTTCCCTGCAGGTCGGCACCCCTTCAATATGCACCGGCAGCCACAGGTCGGTGACCAGCCGGCGGATCACAACCAGCTGCTGGAAATCCTTCTCACCAAATACCGCCACATCGGGCTGCGCCATGTGCAGGAGTTTGGCGACCACCGTCGCCACACCGGCGAAATGGCCCGGGCGCGATGCACCGCACAACATAGCCGAGAGCTGCGGAACGGTCAGCACCGTGGCGCCCTCGCCCAGCGGATATACCGTCTCGACCGCGGGCGTAAACAGCATATCTGCCTGGCCGGCAACCAGCTTCTCGCGATCGGCGGCCAGCGTACGCGGATAACTGTCCAGGTCCTCGCCGGGCCCGAACTGGGTGGGATTCACAAAAATACTGACCACCACCCGCGAGGCCATCGCGCGCGCATGTTCCACCAGGCGCAGGTGACCCGGATGCAGATTGCCCATGGTGGGCACCAGCGCCACGCTCTGGTCCGCGCGACGCCAGCTGGCCACCTGCTCACGCAGGTCGGTTACCGATCCGGTCTCCAGCATCACTGAATACCTGTGTCAGGTTGCTATCAAGGGGTACGGGAAGAAGCAGGCGTAATGCTCAGAAACAGTGCTCGGCGGCAGGATAACTGCGCTCACGCACGGCCTCAACGTAACCGCGCAACGCACCGCTGATATCGCCGCCGCTGGCCAGGAAGTCCCTGGCAAAACGGGGTTTGCGTCCAATGCTGATGCCCAGCACATCATAAAGCACCAGAATCTGTCCATCGACGTCACCGCCGGCGCCTATACCGATCACCGGCACCGTGGACATCTCGGTAATACGCGCGGCCAGCGCCGCCGGCACACATTCCAGCAACAACAGATCCACCCCGGCCTCGCACAGCGCCCGGGCATCATCCATCATCGCCTGTGCCGCCGCTTCGTCCTTGCCCTGCACCCGGTATCCACCCAGCCGGTGGATAAACTGGGGTTGCAGTCCGATATGGCCACACACCGGAATGCCCCGCGAAGTCAGGAAGTACACCAGTTCCGCCTGCAGCGAACCACCCTCAAGCTTGACCATGCGCGCGCCCCCTTCCTGCATCAGGCGGGCGCCGTTGCGAATGGCCTGTTCGGGCATGGCATAACTGGCAAAAGGCATGTCCGCCATCAGAAAGGCACGCTCCAGACCCCGTGCGGTGGCGCGGCAGTGGTAGATCATGTCATCCACGGTCACCGGCACGGTGGAATCCAGTCCCTGGATCACCATACCCAGTGAATCACCGACCAGCACCACATCGGTACCGGCAGCATCGACCTGCGCGGCAAAGCTCGCGTCATAGGCCGTCAGGCAGGCGATAGGAGTCCCTTCCTCACGCATTTTGCGCAGGCTGGTCACAGACACCGGCGTCACCGGCTGGCTGGTTTTGGCAGATGTATACATGGCCTCATTGTCACGCGAAACGCGGGTCGAGGGAAATCAGTATTGATCAGCGGTTCCCCGGGATGACCAGGCCGGCGCTGAAATACGCTACAGACCGTCGGGGACCGGGTTGAAATAATGCCGTCCCGAGCGAATGCTGGCAATACGCTCAAGCAGCATCTGGTAGCCCTGATCGCCCTGCACCAGATCAATCTCCGCGGCATTGACGATCAGCAGGGGCGCACGATCATAGTGATGAAAAAAGCGCGTGTAGGCTTCGTTCAGGTTCGCCAGATACTCGCTGTCCATGCCCTGCTCGTAACCGATGCCGCGCCGCGCTATGCGGTTCATAAGCACCTCCACCGGCGCCTGCAGGTAGATCACCAGGTCGGGCTCCGGTGCGTCCAGCGCAAGCTTCTCGTAGACCTGCTCATACAGCCGCAGTTCGTCATTGTCGAGATTCAGGCTGGCAAACAGATGGTCCTTTTCGAACAGGAAATCGGCCACGCGGCGGGGCTGAAAAATATCCGCCTGACGCATCTCCTGTACCTGGCGCGCGCGCTGGAACAGAAAAAACAGCTGGGTCGGCAAGGCGCCGCTGCGCGGGTCCTCATAAAAGCGCGGCAGAAACGGGTTTTCCTCGGCACCCTCCAGCGTAGCCACGCCATCGAGGGTTTCCGCCAGGCGCCGCGCCAGGCTGGTCTTGCCCACGCCGATCGGCCCTTCCACCACAATAAAACGATGCGGTATGGCGGCGCTCATGGGTGCGGCTCCAGGCATTCCAGTCCATCCGCGGCAGAGCGCTCGCGCAGCGCGGCCAGCGGCCCCAGCCCCGGGATCTCCAGATGTGGCGCGACATCGTAAAGCGGCCACAGCACAAAATTGCGGTGTGCCAGCGCCGCATGCGGAATGGTCAGATACGGATCACGGCGCTGCACATGCCCATAGACCAGGATGTCCAGATCCAGCGGCCGCGCAGACCAGCGCGGCGCATCGGGACGGCGGCCATGGCGTTGTTCCAGCAACTTCAGTGCATCCAGCAACTCTTCGGGCTCCAGCAAGGTATCCAGTTCAGCCACGGCGTTGATGTAATCGTCCTGTCCGGCAGGCCCCAGCGGCCGGCTGCGATACAACGGCGACACGGCCCGGCGACGGGTCTGCGGCAGTTGATCAAGCGCCTGCACAGCATCATCCACATGCCGGCGCGGATCGTCCAGATTACTGCCAATCCCGACATACACCCGCACCATACCAGCATCCTGTGCGCCTGCGTCGCTCACTCTCTGGTTGCGTTGCGGCGCCGTCCGCCCCGCCGCCGCCGGCGCCGTCCGGGCACACCCGCGGTGTTCGGCGGCGGCGCCTGACCCGGTGACGCGGCAATCATGCGCTCC
>SLLK01000023.1 GCA_007134115.1 Gammaproteobacteria bacterium
AGCTGCATTTGCATCCGCTCGATGTCCTGTTCCAGCTCGTGCGACATGCGCTCGGCGACTTCGAGAAGCTGCCAGATGCCCTTGTCGTCGTCGCCGAACAGAGCCTCGGGGTTGACGGTCGTGTCATCGGCGCAGATCGCGCAGCGCAAGAGCGCGTTGATCCGGCTCGCCTTGTTGCGCGGATCGGCGAGGCGCTCGTCGGCCGTCATGATCTTCATTGATTTGCCTCCCATACAACGGTGTCCATATCGTCGGACAACTTGCGCGACAGATCACGGGCAATCATCACCATAGACACGGCTGCGCTTTGCAGCTCCCGGTCGGACTCGTCAACTTCGGTCAATATGTGGTCTATCGCGTAAATCAGCCCGTGAAGGTGAAGCGCGTCCATCTTGCATTCTGCTGCCATCTTCCTAGTCATTGCTTGGCCCCCCTTTTCAACTCGGCCTCGGCCACGCGCGCCAGCTCTGCACGCATCAGCCTAATCAGCGAAGGCATGGCGCGGCGGGCAAGCTTCGGGTCCATCACGCCCTCGATTACATCGTCGCAAACCTCCATCGCCGCGACGAGCCCGTGAAGGTCGCACATGTCATCTTCTAGGTTGCGTTCAGGGAATCCGGCTGGGTTCCCCGGAATCGGGGTTTCTTTGGTCATTGCTCTAGCTCCTGTTGTGGTGTTTAATAGAAAAACTATCACAGGAGGCGAGGGGCAGTGTCAATAGAAATAATATCAATTCGCCAAGTGAAGGCGGCGCGGTCGCTGCTCGGATGGTCACAGGCGGACCTTGCGGAGAACGCAAACCTATCGGTCCCGACGATTGCCCGCCTCGAAGCTCAGGACGGCCCGCTAGGCGGTCGCGCAGGCACCGCCGCCGCCATCCGCTCCGCTCTCGAATCCGCCGGGGTGGAGTTTCTGGACGCGGACAATGGCGGCGCAGGGGTCAGGCTCATGAAGGGGTGACGCCACGCGCGCGGGGATCAGCCGAATTGTCGCCATCTTGGCGACATTTCCCCGCTCGCCCTGGTCGCGCATCCCCCCCACGCGCGCGGGGATCAGCCGGGGCAGGGTTAGAGTGCGCAACTTGATCACTCTGTAGCCCCCACGCGCGCGCGGGTCAGCCGATATCCCTCGGATGGCTCTGGATGGTCCGCAGGGTTTTGGGCAGCACCTTGCGCTCGTGCTGCTTAAGCCCTTGGCTAACCGTGCGCGCGGACACGTTGCCGCTGATGCGCTCCACCTCGTTTTGCCAATTCCCGCCATGAACACGCGCACGTCAACGGTGCCCCCGCCGCGCGCTGGCGCTGCGCTCGCCGCCGACGCCATTGCAGGCGACGGGGACATGCTCGGCATGGCTGGCGCGGAAAAGCTCGGCACGGGAAAGCTGCCCGGCCCGGCCCAGCCGCCGAAGGAAAGCGAACTGCGCCCGAAGCTGCCCAGCACCGCGTCAAACAGCATGGTGAAACCCTTGTTCGCCAGCATGTCGGCCAGGCGGCTCAAGAGCCGACCGATAGCGTCACTGGCGGATTGCGAGCCGGTGATGATGCTGGAAAAGGCGCGCGCCATGCCGTCGCGCAGTTGCGACATGCCCTCGCCAATCTGTTCAATGACCGGGGGCATCGCCTCCATGCGCTCGCGCAGGTCGTCAATCGCACCGCCCGCGCCACCGGCCCCGGCCCCGGTCGTCGTTTCCTCCAATTCGTCGTTAAGCCCTTCGATTTCGAGCCGCAGCGTGCGCGTGGCCTCGGTGCCCTCAGACATGCGCTCGGCCATTGTGCCGGTGACTTCCCGCGCCGCCCGGTCAGCCTCGACACGCGATTGCTCAAGCGCCCGCTGTGCCGCTTCCAGCGCCTCCCGCAATGCCTCGGCACGCTCGCGCGCAATATCCTCAAGATGCGCTGTGCGGCCCGTGCGCACGCCCTCGGAGCTTTCCAGCATCGCGATTTGCGCCTCGGCCTTTGCCAACTCAGCCGCAGCCGCATCCCGCGCCGAAGCCGCTAGCTGCCGATTGGCCCGCGCTGTATTGATTGCCTCGCGCGCCGCTTCCGGTGCGGCTGTCTGGTGAAAATGCCCAAGGGCCGCGTTTAGCGCAGCCGTGCCCGCCTCGGCATCATAGGCCGCTGTCTCGACTTCCCCCGCTGCCTCGGCCAGCCCGGACATGCGAAACGCCAGCTCGCCCAATAGCACGATGGGTATGCCCAGCCCCACGCGGGTCAACGCTGCCCGCAAGCCCTGGGTTGCCGCCGTCAAGGCGATGGTCGCAACACGCGCTGCGGCCAGAGCCGCCACCCAGCGCGCGCCGAACACCACAACCGCAGATCCCATAATCGTGATAATCCGCTCGATATTATCGGTCAGCACGTCCAGAACGCGGCGCAGCGCACCGCCCTCCTGCATGGCCTCGGTGAAGGCATTGGCAAGCCGCTCAAGCGCCGGTGCAACCTGCGCGGCCAGCCGGTTGCGGAAGGCTTGGAAGCTGAGACTGATACGGGATAGCGCGTCATTCGTGCGCTCGATTTGCCGCTCGGCATCTTCGCTGAGTGAAAGCCCAAGTTGCTCCACCTCGCGACGTGCTGCACGAATAGCACCGCCGCCCTGCGTGAGTAGCAGCGCCATTTCCTCGGAGCGCACGCCCAAATCACGCAACAGATCCATCGTGTCGCCAGACGAAAGCCCCAGCTCGCGGATTCGATCCGCAATAGTCGCCATCCGCTCGTCTGCATCAAGCT
>SLLK01000033.1 GCA_007134115.1 Gammaproteobacteria bacterium
GCTTTGCCAAGGACATCATGGACGCATCCGCCCTGACCGCTCTCTCTCCACTCGACGGCCGCTACGGCGGGCGCCTGACCGGACTTCGCGATTTGTGCTCCGAAGCCGGCCTGATTCGCCATCGCGTCATCGTCGAGATCGCATGGTTCAAGGCACTGGCCGCGCACCCGGACTTTCCTGCACTGCCCGCGCTGGACGCCGAGGAGCACCGTTTCCTCGATCGGTTGGCCGAGTCCTTCGGCCAGGACGATGCCGCGGCCATCAAGAAGATCGAGGCCACCACGAACCACGACGTCAAGGCGGTCGAGTACTGGCTCAAGCAGCGCCTGGCCGAGTGCCCGGGCCTGGCACCGTACACCGAATTCGTGCATTTCGCCTGCACTTCCGAGGACATCAATAACCTGTCCTGGGCACTCATCATTCGCCGAGCGGTGATCGAACAGCTCGATCCGCTGCTGGCACGTCTCGACGAACGCCTGCAGGGACTCGCCATCGACCATGCCGAATTGCCCATGCTCTCGCGAACCCACGGTCAGACCGCTTCGCCGACCACTCTGGGCAAGGAAATGGCCAATGTCGTCTTTCGCCTGCGCCGCCAGCGCCGACTGCTCGACCAGGTTGAAATCACCGGCAAGATCAACGGCGCGGTGGGCAATTTCAACGCCCACTTCTCCGCCTGCCCGACGCTCGACTGGCCGGCCCTGTCACGCCAGGTCGTCGAGGATCTGGGGCTGGTCTGGAACCCCTACACCACCCAGATCGAACCGCACGACATGATCGCCGAGGTGGCGCACTCGCTGATGCGCATCAACACGGTGCTGCTCGATTTCGCCCGCGATGCCTGGGGTTACGTCTCTATGGGGTATTTCCGGCAGAAGCTGGTCGAGGGCGAGATCGGCTCATCGACCATGCCGCACAAGGTCAACCCGATCGATTTCGAAAACGGCGAAGGCAACCTCGGCCTGGCCAACGCCCTGCTCGACCACCTCGGTGCCAAGCTGCCGGTGTCGCGATTCCAGCGCGACCTGACCGATTCCACCGTCCAGCGTTCGCTGGGTTCGGCCTTCGGCTACTGTTCGCTGGCCTGGCAGTCCATCCTCCGCGGGCTCGACCGCATTGCGCCGAACCCCGAACGCCTGGCCGAGGATCTCGACGAGGCCTGGGAAGTGCTGGCCGAGCCCGTGCAGACCGTCATGCGGCTGCATGGCGTCCCCGAGCCCTACGAAAAACTCAAGGCACTGACCCGCGGCCGTGGCATCGATCGCGAGCGCATTCGCGAGTTCATCCGCACGCTCGACATCCCCGAGGCCGACCGCGACCGCCTGCTCGCAATGACGCCCGCCAGCTACACCGGCAATGCCGCCGACATGGCCCGGGATATCGTGAAGTACACATGAAACCGGTCGAGCGTCTCGACCCGTTCGATGCCGATCGATTCCTGGATGAGTTCTGGCAGCGCCGGCCCTGCGTAATCGGTGGCTGGCTGACGCCTGAGCCGCTGTCTCTTGCCGAGTTGCTTGAAACGGCCGAACTTCAGGGGTTGCCCACGCGTCTTGTCAGGGGGGACCAGGAGCGTGCCGACTGGTCGCTGCTGCACGGCCCGCTCGATGACAGCGACCTGCCGGGTGACGGAAAGGACTGGACCGTGCTGGTGCAGGAAGTGGACAAGGCCAGCCGCAAGGTCGAAACCGTCCTCGATGCTTACCGGCAGTTCCTCCCCGACTGGATGCTCGACGACATCATGATCTCCCACGCCATGCCCGGCGGTTCGGTGGGCGCGCACGTCGATGCCTACGATGTTTTTCTTCTCCAGGCCGCCGGCACCCGTCGCTGGCAACTGGCCCGGGACTTCGATTCCGCACTCGACCGGCGCTTCGAGATGGCCTTGCTGGAGAACTGGCAGCCACAGACGGAGCTGCTGGTCGCTCCCGGCGAAATGCTCTACCTCCCGCCTGGCATCGCCCATCACGGCGTGGCCACCGACGAATGCCAGACCTGGTCGGTCGGCCTCAGAACCCCATCCGGCCCCGAGCTGATGTTCTTCCTCGCCGAATCGCTGGCCATTCGCGAGACTGCCGGCGGGCGGCTGCAGGTCGCTCGTCCCGATCCGCAGGCACCGGCACGCGTGACCCCGGCACTGGCCCGACAGGCACGGGATTTGATGAAAGCGGCACTGGAACTGAAGGATGCCGATCTGGAAATACTGCTGGCGCAGTTCCTGACAAGCTGGAGGCTGTGGCCGCGCGAGGGGCTTGACGACGATCCCGCTGCCGTCGCCAGCCGACTGGCCGAAGGCATCCCGGTGCGGTTGGATAGCGCCGCGCGGCTGGCCTTGAGCGGGGCCAGGGGCAAGGAGTCGCTGATGGTCAACGGCGAGTCCATCGACTGCCCGGCGCCGCTGGCGCGCGAGCTGGCCAATACCCGCCTGCTCTTCTCCAGCTGGCTGGATTACCCGGACGCACTCGAAAACCTGATCGAAACCGGCGCAATCGGCGACAGATAAACCTTCGCATACGCCGGGTCGACAACAAATCAATCACCAGCCCCGTTATAATCACGGGTCCTTGATCTAGCCATCCGAAATTCCTGGCTCTAACCCATGACCGACGACCTGCAGGAGCAATACCGGGCCTCCCATCTGTCCGGCGGCAATGCCGCCTACGTGGAGGAATTCTACGAAGCCTGGCTGGACGATCCGGCCTCCGTTCCCGAGCACTGGCAGA
>SLLK01000150.1 GCA_007134115.1 Gammaproteobacteria bacterium
GCCACGGTCTTCGCCTATCCGGTCACCGATCCCGAGCGCTACGGCGTGGTCGGATTCGATGAGCAGGGGCGGGCTACCAGTCTGGAGGAGAAGCCCGCCCAACCGCGTTCTCGCTACGCCGTGACCGGGCTCTACTTCTACGACGCTCAGGTCGTCGAGATCGCCCACGAGGTTCGGCCTTCCGCCCGCGGCGAGCTGGAGATCACGGACGTCAATCGCGCCTACCTGGAGCGGGGGCAGCTCGATGTCGAGGTCATGGGACGCGGCATGGCATGGCTGGATACCGGGACCCATGAGTCACTGATCGAGGCGGCGACCTTCATCGAGACCATCGAGAAGCGCCAGGGGCTCAAGGTCTGCTCCCCCGAGGAGACCGCCTACCGTATGGGCTTTGTGGACGCGGAGCAGTTGCAGCGGCTTGCCGAACCCCTGGCGAAGACACACTACGGGCAATACCTGCAGGGCCTTCTGGAGGAGCGGATATTCTGATGGGGGGGGAGAGATGAAGTTCATCGAGACGCGCATCCCGGATGTAGTGATCGTGGAGCCGACCGTGTATGGCGACGAGCGCGGCTTCTTCATGGAGACCTGGGAGCGTCGCAAGTTCGCGGCGGCCGGGCTGGACTGGGCGTTCGTGCAGGACAACCACAGTCGCTCGGTATGCGGCACCTTGCGGGGACTGCACTACCAGATCGAGCAGCCCCAGGGGAAACTGGTGCGGGTGACCCAGGGCGCCGTATTCGACGTGGCCGTGGATATACGCCGGTCCTCACCGACCTTTGGCCAGTGGGTCGGTGTCGAGCTGAGCGCCGAGAACAAACGCCAGCTCTGGGTACCACCCCACTTTGCACATGGGTTCTATGTGACCAGCGAGGTGGCGGAGTTCCAGTACAAGTGCACCGACTTCTATGCGCCGGAGCATGAGCGGAGTATCCGTTGGGATGATCCTGAGTTGGGGATTGAGTGGCCACTGGCCGAGGGTGGGGAACCGTTGCTGTCCGACAAGGATCGGGCGGCGTTGGTGTTGGCTGATGCGGAGGTGTACGAATGAGCCGGGCCGAGCCGCTGAAGGTTTCTATCGCCATGGCTACTTACAACGGTGAGAAATACCTTCAAGAACAGCTAGACAGCTTTCTTGCACAAACACGGCTGCCGGATGAGCTGGTGATCACCGACGATTGCTCTACAGATAACACCTTGGCGATCATTGAGAAGTTCGCCGCATCGGCACCCTTCGAGGTGCGCTGGGGGCGCAACGAAGAAAATCTGGGTTATACCGGCAATTTCAACAAGGCGCTGATGAAGGCGACGGGCGATCTCGTCTTTCTCAGTGACCAGGACGATGTCTGGTTCCCTGAGAAGCTGGAGCGTATGGAGCGGTATGCGCTTGAAGATCCCGAGGCACTCGTGGTGATGAACGATGCCGCGCTGACCGATCATGCGCTCAACGATACCGGGTTGACTAAGCTTGGGCAAATTACCACCGCTGGCATGTCCGATTCGAGCTTCGTGATGGGGTGTTGCGCCGCGGTGCGGCGGGAATTACTCGAGCTGTGTTTGCCGATTCCGGCGGGGTACATGGGGCATGACAACTGGATCGTCGAGATGGCCGAAGGAGTCGGGCGTAAACGGGTGTTTCGGGACGTGCTGCAATGGTATCGGCGGCATGACGAAAATGAATCACAGTTTATTGCCAATCGGACCACAAAAGTGACACGGTGGATGGTTTTCAGGCACTCCTTGGCGCGTGCTGTTACGGCGGATGGCCAGCAGGAGCAGATGGTGCAGTCCTGTGTTCAGATTGGTCGCTTTTTGGAAGGGGTTCGTGTTGCCGGTGCTCGGTCAGAGTTTCCGTTGTCAAATTCGTTTGAGGCCTATGCTCGGCAACTAGAATGGCGATTTTTGGCAATGGAGAGACGCATGGAGATGCGGCTGAAGGCACGTTGGCAGCGCTTGCCGGATGTTATCAACCTTTGGAAAAGCGGTGCTTATTCGGAGTTTTCCGGGATGCATAGTGCAGTACGAGATCTGTTGTTTCGCTGAGGAGGATCTCCTTAAACAATGTGATCTCTCCGAGATTGGCAGCCACGGTGTTGTCTCCGAGATTCTGACAGGCAAGCGCGAGCTCGACATTCGGCAAGTCCGGGCGCTTAGCGAGCGTTTCGGTGTTTCGGCCGCGAGCTTTGTATAACAGAGCGTAATCGGGGACGTACCACGTTTTAATCACCAAGGAAGGAGCCACCATGCCACGCAGAGCAAGGATCCTGCTGCCACACACGCCAATCCACATCATTCAACGCGGGAATATTCGCCAGGCCTGTTTTTATGCAGAGCGTATCTACTCGCCCCTTCTCCCCTTAAGGGGAGGGGGTGAAGGGGTCGAGCAGTTACTGTAAGTTTATTTCAACACAGAGGTCACAGAGGCCACAGGGATGTGAAGGGCAACGGCGCTACAGAAACGATGCTGAACGGGTAACTACCCCACCCAGGCATTATGTAGGTCGGGCTTCAGTCCGACATCGTGGATAGTAGCCAAGCGCCTGTCGGCCTAAAGGCCGACCTACATGGCATGGGTTTTTCTCTGTGTACTCTGTGTTGAAAGCTTGTATCGACTCGCCCCCTCTCCCCCAATGGGGGATAAAGGGGCGAGCAGTTACTGCAGAGCAAGACTACCAGTTCTACCTCGATTGGCTGGCAGGGTAATAATCCGCATGCA
>SLLK01000260.1 GCA_007134115.1 Gammaproteobacteria bacterium
TCGGTGGCGCTGTTCAAAAGACAGTGCCACCCCTGGTTAAACCAGCCACCGAAATCACCGAATACACATAAGGAAACGCTTGCCTGCACCACGGAACGGCAGCGCCCACTCGCGTCATGCCATCAGAGGCAGTAGTTACCCCGGGGACGGCTGAAAACGTCCGGTGCGCAGAAAAAGCGCCGTGGCATCGGCAACTTCCCGCGAAAACAGCATGCTCACATGCGAGACCGGCAAAGCCAGATGGGCGGCGCCCGACAGGCGTGTTTCATCCAGTTGCACCACGCCATCATGGGGCGGCGTCAACGGGCCGGCCACGTAGTGGGCCAGACCCACGCCCCAGGTGCCGCCAATAGCCCCCACGCGATCCGGCGCTCCCTGCCAGGACGGCACGTCCCCATCGAGACCACCACGCCAGCTGCGCCCCAGAAACCACGCGCCCATGCGCGAACGCCGTGCCCGCCGTGCCAGGCGGCTGCCGGTCACCGGTGACCCGAGCAGCACGGCGCGCCCGAAACGCTGCGGACAACAACAATGCAGCAAGTGCAGTATCACCAGCCCGCCCAGGCTGTGGCCGACCAGGTGCACTTCCGGCCCGGGCATTCGTGACACCAGTGTTGCCAGCGCCTCTACGTGGGTGGCCGGCGAGCGCAGTACACTGGGGTAGGAAAACTGCCTCACATGAAATCCACTCTGACCCAGGCGCGTGCGCAATACGCTCATCTCCAGGCCGCTCATCCACAGGCCGTGAACGCAGACCACGCTACCCGATTCACCCTCCCCGGTCCGCTGCTCGCTCACTGCACCGTCTCTATCCGGTGCGTCGCCGCTGGATCAGGCAATTGCAGGCAGTGATGAATGGCGCGTCTATTGGTTTCGGAGCACGCCAGAGCCGCAGCGCTGAATGCATCCAGCCACCGGAACGCATCATGTTCATCAGGATTCAGCGCGACGGGCAGCGCCCGCGGCAATCTGAGCGCAAACACATGTTCGAGGTTGGTGTGCAGCTCAGGCGCATAGCGGTGACGCCAGCCGGGCAGAATGGGGAATCTGAAACGCAGCCCGCAACCCACCGGCCGAGCGGCGTCCAGCCCGGTCTCCTCGGCCACTTCACGGCGCGCTGCTTGTGCGGCCGATTCGCCGGATTGCACTCGCCCGGTGACGGACTGCCAGAAATCCGGCGGCGATAGCCGACGCAACAGCAGCACCCGCGCATCGTGCGAGAAAATCACCACGAGCACTGATTCAGCACGCGCAGCCACACGGGAAGTGCGGACTGCCGATTGCACGCTATTGGCCGGAGGCTTTGCGGACACCATCGCTCTATCATGGCGTAAACGGCCGGCGCAGGAAACGGCTGGCCGCCTGGATCAATAATTGCGCGGCGCCGGAAAAGCTGCCCGTCAGCTGCCGCTACGCGGCCGCAGCTTCAGGCCCAGTTCCTGCAACTGGCGTGCGTCGGCCGGGCCCGGGGCCCGCGTCAGGGGGCAACTGGCGCTCTGCGTCTTGGGAAAGGCCATAACATCGCGAATGGAACGGGCCCCGGCCATCAGCATCACCAGGCGATCAAGGCCGAAGGCCAGACCACCATGCGGTGGGCAGCCGTAACGCAGCGCTTCGAGCAAAAAGCCGAACTTCTCTTCCGCCTCATGCGCGTCGATGCCCAGTACGCGGAAAGCAGCCGCCTGCATGTCCTGGCGGTGGATACGAATGGAACCACCGCCGATCTCGGTGCCGTTGAGCACCAGATCATAGGCACGCGAAATCGCCTCACCGGGGTTCTTTTCCAGTTCGTCGGGGGCGTCCACTGCCGGCGCGGTAAAGGGATGGTGCAAGGCGAACCAGCGCTTTTCTTTTTCATCCCACTCGAACATGGGGAAGTCCACCACCCACAGCGGCCGCCACTCACCCTCCAGCATGTCCAGATCATGCCCGAGCCGGACGCGCAAGGCGCCCAGCGACTCATTGACCACGGTGGCCCGATCCGCACCGAAGAACACCAGATCGCCACTCTGCGCTGCACAGCGCTCCATCACCGCGGTCACCACCTCAGGCGGCAGGAACTTGAGGATGGGTGACTGCAGTCCGTCAGCACCGGCGGCCAGATCATTGACCTTGATGTAGGCCAGCCCACGCGCACCGTAGCGACCCACGTAATCCGTGTACTCATCTATTTCCTTGCGCGTCAGACGGGCGCCACCAGGCACCCGCAAGGCCGCGACGCGACCGGCCGGATCACTGGCCGGACCGGCAAATACCTTGAAATCGACGCTGGTCATGAGATCGCCTACATCCACGAGCTCCAGCGGAATACGCAGATCGGGCCGGTCTATGCCGAAACGACTGACGGCTTCGGCCCAGGTCATGCGCGGGAAGGGATCCTCGAACTCAACCGCCAGCACCTCCCTGAACAGCGTGCGGATCATCTCTTCCATGATGGCCGTGATCTCGCGCTCATCCATGAACGACATCTCCATATCGAGCTGGGTGAACTCCGGCTGGCGGTCCGCGCGCAGGTCCTCATCGCGGAAACACCGCACGATCTGATAATAGCGATCCATGCCCGACATCATCAGCAACTGCTTGAACAACTGGGGCGATTGCGGCAGCGCAAAGAATTCGCCGGGATGGGTGCGGCTGGGCACCAGGTAATCGCGGGCGCCCTCGGGCGTGGCCCGGGTCAGCATGGGGGTTTCAATATCGATGAAACCCTGATCGTCAAGAAAACGCCGCAGGGCGCGCGTCACCTGCGAGCGCAGCAGAAGGTTGGCCTGCATGCGCGGCCGGCGCAGATCGATATAACGATACTTCAGGCGCAGCTCTTCGTTGACATCTTCCTCATCCAGGTGAAACGGCGGGGTTTCCGCGGCGTTAAGCACGGTCAACGAGGTACCCAGCACCTCCACATGACCACTGGAAAGTTTTTCGTTGATCGTGCCCTCGGGACGAGGGCGCACCCGGCCACGCACCTGCAATACAAACTCGCCGCGAATGGACTCGGCCAGCGCGAAGACGTCGGCACGGTCCGGGTCAAAAACCACCTGCACCAGCCCGCTGCGATCACGCAGGTCGACAAAAATCACGCCCCCGTGATCACGTCGCCGATGGACCCATCCGCTCAATTCGACTTCGGCGCCTTCCAGGCTCTGGTCAACTTCTCCGCAATAACGGGTTCGCATGGCACATCATATCCGGGCTGGCGCACGCCGTTGTCCGGCCGGGCGCATCATCGAAGGTCGCCTTGTATACGGGCGACAACATGTCATCATCACGGGCACGGGCGGCGCGTGAAAAGGCTGAACATGGTAAGGCGACGACTGCCACCGCGCAACCGGCGCGCGTGGTCGGTGTCGGCAGGACGCCGCATCCGCATCGCATCCGGTCGCGACCGCCCCGGTGCCGTTTACTCGCCGGAAGATGCTGGCCGCGATTTGGCGCTGTCAGCCGGCTTCTTGTCCGCAGCCGGGGTCGATTCCTTGTTGTCGCCGGAGGGTTTGTCGGTTGCGCTGACGTTGCGGCGGTTATCCTTTTTGAAATCGGTCTCGTACCAGCCGCCGCCCTTGAGGCGGAACGCCGCTGCGGATACCAGGCGCCGCAAGGCGGCCGCACCGCATGCCGGACAATCGCGGGCCGGCGCATCCGAAAACTTCTGTATAAGCTCGACCTGATGGCCACATGCGTCGCACTGATATTCATAGATCGGCATGGCTGTATTCCCGTAGCATAAGACGATACTTTTCCGACATCCCGGGGGCGCGGTGATCTGTTCACCGCGCCCGGGAACGCCACACTGAGCGGCATTATAGGTCAACAGCGGCATCATGGGGGCATAAGCACGTAATGCAAGGGCTGCCGAATCACGGGCGCACTCAGGTATGCTGGCAGGCATGCAGGCCGCAGCGGGACAGAACATCATGAGGAATGGAAGCCATGGATAAGATGCGCCTGATACAGCGCAACCGGCTCAAGGCCGACACCCGGCTGTTCGAGGTTCGTGGCGGGCGGTTACTCGCCCGCTATCGCTCCCTTGCCGGCGAGACAGGGGCCAGCATACCGCTTGAGCTCCTGGATTCAGTGCCGGTACACCAGCGCACGATTGCCTGGCCGTGGCTGGGCGGCAGCCTGTTGATGGCGCTTGCCACCGCATCCACCGCGGTTTTCTTCCCGCTGCCCGGCATGAGCGCAACGACCACATTATATCTGGCGATTGCCGCAGGCGTGGGTTCATTGATTCTGCTGGGCAACGGCATGTACCGTTCTCACAGCGAAGTACTGGTGTTGACCCGTTACTCCCGCTTGCCGTTGTTTCGCTTCCTGCATCGACGGCCCGACGCCGAAACCTTCAGAACGTTCGTGGAGCTGCTACGGCGCCGTATTCGCCGGCAGCGGCTGCGCCTGGAGCGCGGAGAACATGATCAGCAAGCGGCGCACCTGCGCGAACTGGGACGCATGGTGCGTGAAGGCAAACTGAGCCAGGAACGTTTCCATCAGCTTGAACTGGCCATCCGCCACCAGCGCGAAGACGGCGCCACGCCACGCAAAAAGGATATTGAACAGGAGTTCCGGGCCGGTGAACTGCGCGCCCTGCGCAGCCTGTATCAACGCGGCACCCTGGACGAGCCCACCTACGAGCAGGCCAAGCAGCGCATCCTGGCGAGTTTCTGAGGATTCTCGCGCGGGCCATCAAACCGACGAACCACAGGCCTTCAGCACCTGGCCGGCCCGGGCGCCGGGACAGATCTGATTGGCCGCGAAATACACGCGGGATGTTCGCGAAATAAAAGCAATGCCTTACACGGAACCGCCAAAAGACGTTAAACCCTCTAAAACGCGGGGCTTACAATAGCCCATCGCCAACACGGCAACCTCATTTCACCATTCACCTTTCACCCACAAAAAAGCCGGGCGGACTCAATGAGTCCGCCCGGCCCGGTCGGCATCTGCCGATGGTCAGTCCCTGCCCGCCAGATCGTCCGGACGGATCAGGAAGTGAGCCAGCGCCGGCAGCAGCAGGATGGCACCCAGCATGTTGACCAGGAACATGAAGGTCAACATGGTCCCCATATCGGCCTGGAATTGCAGGCCGGAGAACATCCAGGTGGTCACCCCGATAGCCAGGGTCAGACCGGTGAAGAATACCGGCTTGCCGGTACTGCGCAGCGTACGGTAATACGACTCACGCAGATCCAGCCCCTGCTTGAGGAAGTATTCCAGCCGGCTGTAGATATAGATGCCGTAGTCCACACCGATACCCACACCCAGCGCCACCACCGGCAGGGTCTGCACCTTGAGCCCGATCTGCAGCATGGCCATCACCGCATAGGCCAGCACCGATACCAGCGCCAGCGGCAGAATGATGCACAGCGTGCCCCGAATGGACCGGAAGGTCAGCCAGCACAACAGAATAATGGCGATGTACACGTACAGCAGCATCGGCACCTGTTGCGCTTCCACTTCGTCATTCATTGCCGCCATCACGCCCACGTTGCCGCTGGCCAGCGCATACTGCAGCTCATCGGTTTCGTAGGTGTCGCGATAGGCATTGATGGTATCAATCACCCGGTCGATGGTTTCGGCCTTGTGATCCGCCGTGTAGATGTACACCGGCATGGTTTCACACAAGGCATCCAGCAGACCGGTCTCCGTCTCTATCGGCCGGATCGACTGCACCAGCAGGTATTCGTTGCGCGGCAGCACATGCCACTTCGGAAAACCCTCGTTGAAACCGACATTGACCATCTTGGCCGCGACCGGCAACGACATCACCGACTGCACGCCTTCCACATTGGAGACAACCCAGGAGAAGTTGTCGATATTGGCCATGATGTCATAACGGGTACAACCGTCGGGCACGGTTTCGCTGAATACCGTGAGCACGTCCACACCAATCTCGAAGCGGGAGGTAATCTCACGTGCATCCTGATTGAAGCGCGAATCCGGTCGCAGTTCAGGCACCCCTTCGTGCAGATCCCCGATGGCTACGTCCTGACCCTTCCACAGGCCGAAAGCGAGCAGGGCCACCGCCACAGCAACCGCCACCGTCGCCGGCCCGCGGGTGGTGAGTGCCGACAGTTTGCGCCACAGACTGTCGCCCCATTCGTCACGCTTGCGCGCTTTCTCCCGATAGGCGTCGATATTACGCAGACGCGTATAGGACAACAGGATCGGCAGCAGCAACAGGTTGGTAATAATGATGACCGCCACCCCGAGACTCGCCGTGATCGCCATCTCGCGAATCAGATCAATCTGGATCACCAGAATGGTCAAAAAGCCGATGGTGTCACTGACCAGTGCCAGGGTCCCCGGCGCCAGCAGCCGCTGGAACGTACTCTTCGCCGCATCCAGGCTTGAAGCACCCTGATTGAGAATCCCCTGCATCCACGCGTTGATCATCTGCACGCCGTGACTGACGCCGATCGCCAGCACCAGGAACGGCACCAGGATGCTCATCGGGTCAATACCGAAACCCAGCAGGTTAAGCAGGCCGAACTGCCAGACCACCGCCACCAGGGAGGTGGTCAGTGGCAAGGCGGTCAACAGCCAGGAACCCGAATAGACGTAAAGCAACAACGCCGTAATCAGCAGCGTAATGATGAAAAAGATCACCACTTCGCCGGTGGCTTCCACCACATCGCCGACCACCTTGGCGAAGCCGATGATGTGGATAGAGATATCTTCAGTCTGATACTCCGCCCGGATGTCCTCCAGACGCTCGGACACCATGACGTAATCCAGGCGCTCGCCCGTGGACGGGTCATGCTCGAGCAGCGGCAGAACCACCATCGCCCCCTGGAAATCGTCCGTCACCAGACGACCGACTACACCGGACTTGATCACATTCTGGCGCACCCGAGCGAACATCTCCTCGGTGGGCTGGAAATCCGAGGGAATCACGTCGCCGGCGGCAATACCATCTTCTATGGCTTCGGTGTAGCGCACATTAGGCGTGAACAGCGAGGTCACCAGCGCCTGCGCCGCGCCCGGCATACCACGCGCCTCACCGGTGATATCTTCCAGCACACCGAAAAATTCGGGGTTGAAGATGTCCCCCTTTTCCTCATCCTGCACGATGGCAATCAGCACCTGGTTGCCACCGCCGAACTGGTCAAAATACTCCAGATACGGCCCCATGTACTCGTGGTTAAGGGGCAACTGCTTTTCAAAGCCGGCATCCACGTGCGTATGGGTGGTCATGTAACCCATGAACGCCGTCAGCACCAGCAAAACAATCAGAATTTTGGCCCGGAACCGGAAGACGAACTCCTCGGCACGGCTGGTAAAGGTCTGCGAAGACATCGCCTGCAATCCTCTATGAATAAAGTTTGGCCCTTACGGGGTCAGATGACGGCTTTCCACGGTACGCACACCCTCTTCATCGAAGATCAGGTAGTCACCGTCCGCCCTGGGAATCACATGGGTCAACGGCGTGCCCGCCGGATGATTGTACTGGTGCACCGCCGACAGGTTGTCGCGAGTCACCAGGATACGGGCGTTCTCTCCGACCAGGATGATCTCGCCGTCTTCAGTGACATTGCCTCCATACAGACTGAACTCGGTGCCCGCGTCGAAACGCTCCCAGCTGCGGCCCATGTCGTTCGAGACAAACACATTGCCACGCAAACCGGCAACCAGCAGTCGGCCGTCACTGGCCTGGAGAATCTTGAAGAACGACCCGGCGTAGGGCGTCTGGATGACTTCCCAGTCGTAGCCACCGTCGGTCGAGCGGTACACCTTGCCAAACTCGCCGGCAATCAACAGATCCCCATTGTCGGCCTGAATGATGGAATGCAGATGGTGTTCTTCCGGGCTGACAACGACATCTTCCTGCCAGGTCTCGCCGCCATCCTCGGTATGCAGGAAATAGCCGAAGTTACCGATGGCGAACCCGCGCTCCGCGTCGAGGAACAGAATATCCAGCACACTCAGATCCAGCAGAGGCTCGTACTGTTGCAACTCCCAGGTACGGCCGCCATCCCGTGTGCGCAGCAGTGTTGCGTCATGGCCGCCCGCCCAGCCATTCTGGTCGTCGGCAAAATCGACTGCCGTCAGGGTGGAATTGGCGGGCACCGGGACCTGCTCCCACTCCACACCATCTGACGACAACAGGATATGACCGCGCTGGCCCACCGCAACAAAAGTGTCATTGACAAGTGTGGCGTCGGTGAGCAGAGAACGGTCAGCCAGGCGCGCCATCATGGCCGGTACCGGACGGTCTTCCGCAGTGACATCGGCGGTCGGGTCATCCTGCGCCAGTGCGTTCGCGGAAAGGCCCAGCCCCAGCACCAGACCAGCCGCCGCAAGGCAGCCCGGCACCCGGCGCAAAAAGTAAGGAACATTGGGATTCATGGGTTTGTCTGCCCTCAATTGGGTGGAAACATGGATTCCGGACAAAACATGGCCGGGCGGACCATCGCCCGCCCGGCCAACGTGCACGACCCTAGCGCAAACCTCGTTGGCGCAGGTTGGCCGGGGTGAAATACGATTCACTCTCCGTCCAGCGATAGTCGTTGGGCGGATCCTCGTTGTTCAGGCCCAGCAGCAGATAGCGACCCGACTGCAGATCATATACAGCCTCCACTGCACCGCTGGTACCCAGCACATTGTAGTAATTGATATTGTGCGCTTCCTGCACACGCCAGAGCTGGTCGCGGTTATCGTATACATCCACGGCCAGAATCTGCCAGCTGTCTTCACAGACGTAGAACGTACGCCGCTTGTACAGGTGACGCATCCCCTCGCGCACCGTGGCGTCCACCACCCATACGCGCCGCAACTCATAACGGGCGTAATCCTGGTTCAGATGCCCCGGCATGACCAGTTCGTCATAGGTCAGGTCGGTCATGTTCAGCCGGTAACTGTTGAACGGCATGAACATTTCGCGCTTGCCGACCAGTTCCCAGTCATAACGCTCCAGGGCGCCATTGAACACATCGTTCTGATCGTTGGTGCGAAGCCCGTCGGCCGCCGTGCCGGGATTGTCGTGCTCGACGTTGGGGGCCCTGCGCACCCGCCGCTGACCGGGGTTGTAGACCCAGGCCTGACGCGGATCGCGCAGCTGGTTGAGCGTTTCGTGCACCAGCAACACACCACCGGACAGACGCGCCGGCGAAACGATATGTTGCAGGAAGAAAAAGCGCTTGTTACTGGCGTCCAGCTGCTCGGGCGTCGCGCCTTCCGCGTGATACGGGAAGATAATCTCCTGCAGCAGGCGGATCATGGTGTAATCACCACCGCCAGTCACAATGGCCTGGTTATAGAAGACCCGGGCCCCTTCACCACGATAACGCAGCTGGTGATTCCAGATCGGATGCTCACCACGTGTCGGGATGGGGAACGGCACGCCCACAGCGACACCACTGAGACCATCGGTCCCTTCAAGGCGGGCACTGGTGGCGTTACGCCGGGTCCATTCATACACGCGCTCCGGATAGGACGTGGAACGGCGTGTGGGATAAACCGGAATACGGTAGGACTGCGGATGATTCTCGAACATCGCAAGCTGACCTGGCGTCAACTGGTCGCGATACTGAGCGACATTATCCGCTGTAATCACGAACCGGACCTGATCGTCAGCAAAGGGATCATCAAAGGTTTCCCCGGCATCGAAATCCGGCTCCCGTTGCGGCAGACCGCCAGTCCACTCGGGGATGGTGCCGGCCCGATTGCCGGCACGTTCCCCACCCATGGGCATCAGATCATTGCCCAGACGATTGGCTTCCGACTGTGAGACGGTTGCCGTTGCAGCGAAAACGGCAGCGCCCAGGATCAGGGCGCTGCCGATGGCCACAATGCTGCTGTTTCGCATTGTCACTTACTCCACACAGGGATCAGAAGGAATAACTTACCTGAAGGTTAAGGGTGTCCTTGTCCCTGAGACTGTTCTTCTCGCCGTTACCAAAGAACGCGGCATAGCTCAGATCCACTTCCCAGCGCGAGAGGTAATCAAACTGCACACCCAGGGTGGCGGATTTGCGCGCCGCGACGAAGTTGGCGCTGGGTCCCGGACTGTTACCACGCACGTCGTGGGTGTAGGCCAGGCGCGGCGACATGTTCCATGCACCGATCACGTTGTTGTATTGCAGATTGGTCGCCACGCGATAGCCCCAGGACCACTCGTCGGCAAAATCCCGGTTGGGCTGGGTCAGAGGCGTCAACGCCTGGTCTTCACCATCCGGACCCGGACCCTTGAGTGCGGGCGAGGCACCGGTGTTGAAGCGCAACTCATCCTTGGAAGGCAAATCGGGCACATAGTTCACGCCGACCTCACCTACCAGTGCCCACTGTCTGGCGCCGAAATAGCCCGGACCCATGGCATGGATAAAGTGGGTCTGCGCCTGCCACACATCATGCCGGCGGTAGCCGCTGATGGTCTCGCCCGGCTGGAAGTTGACCGCGCCGGGTATCTGACTGACCAACGGCCCACCACTACTGTTAGGCACAGCCGCCGCAATCATTTCAAGGGCATGAATCTGGTGCGGCACATCTTGCTTGAAGGAGACCTCACCGGCCCAGGAGGTGCCCGTGGGCAGCATGGTATTGAAGCTCACACCCCAGACATTGATATCTTCGGGATATTCCACAAAGATCGCGCCGGTCGGCATGCTGCCAAGAGCCTGCATGTGCGCGGCCAGCGCCGGATCGGAAATCTCGTCGAAGTTCGTCCCGCCGGCTTTCTGCCAACTGAGAATGGGCAGCATCTGGTGGTGATTGATGAAATAAAAGCCCAGTTCGGTGGAGGCCAGCTGCGGCATGAAA
>SLLK01000310.1 GCA_007134115.1 Gammaproteobacteria bacterium
ACCGGTCTGACCATGGCCGAGTACTTCCGCGACGAAGGCCGCGACGTGCTGTTCTTCGTGGATAACATCTATCGTTACACCCTGGCCGGCACCGAAGTATCGGCGCTGCTCGGCCGTATGCCTTCGGCGGTGGGCTATCAGCCGACGCTGGCCGAGGAAATGGGCCAGTTGCAGGAGCGCATCACCTCCACCAAGACGGGTTCCATCACCTCCATCCAGGCCGTGTACGTGCCCGCGGATGACCTGACCGACCCGTCGCCGGCAACCACCTTCGCCCACCTGGACGCCACCGTGGTGCTGGCCCGCTCCATCGCCGAGCTGGGTATCTATCCGGCGGTGGATCCGCTGGATTCCACCAGCCGCCAGCTCGATCCGCTGGTCGTGGGTGACGAGCACTACGAGACGGCCCGCCGGGTCCAGAACGTGCTGCAGCGCTACAAGGAGCTGCGCGACATCATCGCCATCCTGGGCATGGACGAGCTGTCCGAGGACGACAAGCAGACCGTATCGCGGGCGCGCAAGATCCAGCGCTACCTGTCGCAGCCGTTCTTCGTCGCCGAAGTGTTCACCGGCGCCCCCGGCAAGTACGTGCCGCTCAAGGACACCATCGCCGGCTTCAAGGCGATCCTGGATGGTGAGTACGATCATCTGCCCGAGCAGGCCTTCTATATGGTCGGCAGCATCGAAGAAGCCGCCGAGAAGGCCAAAACGCTGTAAGCTGGCAAGAGCGACCGCGGAGAGTATGGCTCCATGAACACGTTGCAAGTCGACATCGTCAGCGCCGAAGGCGAGATCCATTCGGGCGAAGCGACGATGGTTGTTGCGCCGGCCCAGGAAGGCGAGGTGGGTATTGCCCCGCGTCACGCGCCGTTGCTCACGCAAATGCGTCCGGGCGAGGTGCGTATTCACGCCGCCGATGGCGAGGAGCATTACTTCTATGTCTCCGGTGGCATCCTCGAAGTCCAGCCGCACAAGGTCACAGTGCTGGCCGATGCCGCTTCCCGTGCCCGCGACATCAACGAAGCCGCCGCCCTGGAAGCCAAGAAGCGCGCCGAAGAAGCGCTGGCCAAGCGCGAAGAAGGCGTCAACTACGGCCAGGTGCAGGCTGAACTCGCCGAGGCCATGGCCCAGCTACAGGCGCTGGAGCGCATTCGCCGACAGGCCAAGAAGTAGGCCGCAGAGGCACGCACCAGGCTCGATCAAGAAGCCCGCTCCGGCGGGCTTTTTTGTGGCTGCCTGGGGGGCGGGCAGACAGGTGGACAGCGTGGCACGAACGCCACAACCCCTGCCCGCTTGTCATTGCGAGCGAAGCGACGCAATCCTCGAACCTGGCAAGCATCCGGACACTCTTTTACCCTCACCTTTCTACGTCCGCCGTTGTTTCCGATATACTCCCGCAGTACACGCATCACGGTTCTACAAGGATGGTCATGTCCCTGAGTATTGTTGTTCTGGCCGCCGGCGAGGGCACGCGTATGCGCTCGGCGCAGCCCAAGGTGCTGGCCGACCTGGGTGGCCGGCCGTTGCTGTGGCACGTGCTGGAGGGCGCGCGGGCGCTGGCGCCGCGGCGCATGAGTGTGGTCGTGGGGGCCGGCGCCGAGGCGGTGCGGGAGGCGCTTGAGGCGGACGATGTGACCTGGGTCACCCAGGCGCAGCGGCTGGGTACGGGGCATGCGGTGCAGCAGGCGCTGCCGGCGGTGGCCTCTGGCGATACCGTGCTGGTGCTGTACGGCGATGTGCCGCTGGTGAGCGAGGATACGCTCAGGCGACTGGTCGCCGCAGCGGCTGACGGCAGCCTGGCGCTGTTGACTGCCATTACGGATGCGCCGGAGGGGTACGGTCGCATTGTGCGCAACGCTGACAATGCGGTGACGGCCATTGTCGAACAACGGGATGCCAGCCCTGAACAACGCTCGATTCGCGAAATCAATACCGGCCTGATGGCGGCGCCGGGCAATCTGCTGGGCGAGCTGTTGCAGCGCGTAGACAACGGCAATGCCCAGGGCGAGTACTACCTGACCGATGTGGTGTCGCTGGCGGTGGCCGGCGGCCACGCGGTGACGCCGGTGATTGCCGACAATCTGGGCGAGGTGGCCGGGGTGAATGATCGCGAGCAGCTGGCGGCTGCCGAGCGCCGCCTGCAACAGCGACACGCCCGGCAACTGATGCACGCGGGTGTGACCCTGCGTGATCCGGCCCGTTATGATCAACGTGGCAGCGTGGTGTGCGGCACCGATACGACCATTGACGTCAATGTGGTTTTCGAAGGTCGCGTTACGCTGGGTGCGCGGGTGCGTATCGGCGCCCATTGTCACCTGCGCGATTGCGAGCTGGGTGATGATGTGGAGGTGCTGCCATTCAGTCACCTGGACGGCGTGCGTGCCGGCCACGGCGTGCGTATCGGCCCCTATGCCCGCGTGCGGCCGGGCACCGTGCTGGCCGAAGATGCCCGCGTGGGTAACTTTGTCGAGATCAAGCAAAGCGACATCGGTGCCGGCAGCAAGATCAATCATCTGAGCTACGTGGGTGACGCTGCGCTGGGCAGCGGTGTGAATATCGGTGCCGGCACCATCACCTGTAACTATGACGGCGCCAACAAACACCGTACCGTGATCGGCGATGATGTGTTCGTGGGTTCCGATACCCAGTTGGTGGCCCCGGTGAAGGTCGGTGACGGCGCCACCATCGGTGCGGGTTC
>SLLK01000084.1 GCA_007134115.1 Gammaproteobacteria bacterium
AAAGGATGGTTCGGAACTTCCTGTCGGTGTTGGTACTGCTCATCATCTCCGGTTGCACTGCGACGGGCGGCTTGAAGAATGTGGAAAACCTGGATACCGGTGCCCGGATAGTGGTGGTATCGGCATTGGGGGACGATCTGGCAATAGAGCATACAGGCACCACAATCCTGCAGAACGCAAGCGAAGAAACGGATGTTTCCGAGTGGGCCCTTGATGGGTATGCCGAATCCTATATCCGCACCACGTTCCGCCAAGCTCGCCGTTTCAACGTGATCGATCATGACACCACTGAGGCGCGTCGCCGGATAGGCCCGGTTGAGCAAAGTTTCTGGACCGGCGCAATAGAATTCGAGGGTGGAGCAGACAACATTATCGCCCTGGGTAGCGAGGCTGACGCCGATTATATCCTGTATATCGGAGCCGCCGAGCTCCAGGATCCCTTCTTTGATACGGCACGGCATTTCTCGGGCTATGGAATTACCCAACGCTCCGCGTTCGGGTTCCGACGAGGCGTGCATTATGTCTTTCTGCACATGGTGCTGCTGGACGCAACCACCGGCGAACAGATCGCCCGGACAACTGCTACAGCCGATCTGGCGCGCCCTAACACTCACTGGCTCGATGGCCCGGACTTTCGCATGTCGGAAGAAACCCTGGACTACACCCATGAGCGAATGAGACTGGCTATTCAGATGGCAGCATCAACAGCGTTGCGAAATCTCAAGCTGATAAACTAGCTTGCGTCACATTTGACTCGAGCAGTAGTAGCCACCAAACACACACTCCGATCAGACCCGAAAACTCAACGTCCTGTCCCTCTGAACACTTTAAACTGAACACTGAAAACGATCTCTGACGTTATACTCCCCACCAAACCCACAAACCCCGGACCCCGAATGCACCTCCCCATCAACCCCGACAGCATCAAGGGTTTTCTCGCGCCCGAGGAAGGCGAGGCGCTGTACGCACTGACACTGGAGACCGCAGCGGTCGGCCCGGCGCTGGAAATCGGCAGCTACTGCGGCAAATCCACGGTGTACCTGGCGGCCGCCGCGGCACGCGCGGACGGGCTGGTATACGCAGTGGATCACCATCAGGGTTCCGAGGAACATCAGCCGGGCGAGGAATATCACGACCCGGCGCTGTACCGGGCTGAAGACGGCGTGATGGACAGTTTCGCCGAGTTCCGGCGCACCCTGCGTCGCGCGGGGCTGGAAGGTTATGTGGTACCCATCGTGGCGCCTTCGGCGCGCGCGGCGCGCTACTGGCACACGCCGCTGGGGTTGGTGTTTATTGACGGCGGTCACAGTGAAGAGGCGGCGCACACGGATTATCGCGCCTGGGCGCCGTGGGTCGCACCGGGGGGTGTGCTGGCGATCCACGATATTTTCCCCGATCCCGCCGATGGCGGACAGGCGCCTTACAACATTTACCGGCTGGCGCTGGCCTCGGGGCTGTTCGAGGAATTACCCATGGTCGGCACGCTGGGTCGCCTGCGCCGCCTCGTTCCCTGAATCGTCCGCAAACAGATGCCACGCCGCCGTATGGCGGGTCAGCGCGTCGGCCGCCATCACCACCGCAGCGGCGGTCCAGGCGGGTTTTTCCACCGGCCAGACTTCCCCTTCCGGGAAGGTCACGCCCGCCCAGTAGGCCCCGTCGCTGTCGCGATGCGCGTGCAGCCAGCTGAACAGTTGCATGGCGCGGTTGCGTTCTCCGGCGGCAAGCAGTGACATGACCAACTCGCACGATTCGGCCACCGTCATCCACGGCCGGTCGGCCACACAACGGCAGCCGGTGCCTTCCTCCACAAACTCGTGCCAGCGACGCTCCAGCCGGGTGCGTGCGGCGGCACCGGTAATCACCCCGCTGAGCACCGGATAGAACCAGTCCATGGAAAAACGCGCCTTGCTCTCCCAGGTGCGATCAAAGCGCTGCGGGTGGTAGCGCAACGTGTCGGCCAGCCGGGCTCGCGCGGCTTCCCAGCGGGGGCGCTCATGGCCCAGCGCGGCGGCAATCTCCAGCGCACAGGCCAGGCTCTTGCAGATGGAGCTGCTGCCGGTGATCAGCGCATCCTGGTGGGGCACATCGCGTTCGTCCACCGCCCACCAGATTTCGCCGGTGGGCGCCTGGTAACGCAGCACGAATTCTATTGCACGTTCCACCGCCGGCCACATATCGCGCAAAAAGCCGGTGTCCTCACTGATCAGGTAGTGATGCCACACCCCCACAGCAATATAGGCGCAAAAATTGGTCTCGCGATTGGACTCGGGGCAGGCCCGGCCCTGCTCGTAGCGCGCGTACCAGCTACCGTCAGGCAACTGATTGGCGCGCAGCCAGGCGTAGGCACGTTCCGCTTCGCGCAGGCGCCCCCCGATGCTCAACCCCATGGCCGATTCCACGTGGTCCCACGGGTCCAGATGGCCGCCGTCAAACCAGGCAATCGCACCGTCAGCGCTTTGCACCGCCGCGATGTAGTCCACCGTGGGCTCGAGGAATTGATGCGGAAAACCGCCCGGGGAGAGGTACAGATTCTTCATTGATCAGGCATCCGGTTGCTTGCGGAAGTACAGCACCACGCTCTTGCCCATGACGGGATTGAGCAAGCGGTCCAGCGCCCGCGTGAGCCACGGTTTTTTCATGATGTCCCACACCAGAAAGCGGTGATACAACGCCACCAGGCGGGCGCTGTCCTGTGT
>SLLK01000159.1 GCA_007134115.1 Gammaproteobacteria bacterium
AGCCGGAGACCTACTACGCCCTGTTGCTGATGGATGGTGACCGCATGGGTGAGTGGCTCAGCGGTGGTGGGGCAACGGCAAGGCCCTACCGCGATACCTTCCACCCGGCCATCGAGACCGAACTCGATCGGCGTTTCGACAGCCAACCGGCGGTCGCGGCCTATCTCGACACGCCGCGCGCGATTTCGCCGGCGCGCCACCTTGCGATCTCGGGGGCGCTGGGGGCTTTCGCCAACCTCATCGGACGTCATGTTATCGAGGAGATACACAACGGCCGCCTCCTCTACGCCGGCGGTGATGACCTCATGGCCATGCTGCCGACCGGCGAGCTGCTTGCGGCGATGCACGCGCTGCGTCACGCCTATTCCGGCACCGCTGGCAATGACGGCGATCAAGCCGCCAACGGCTATTTTCGTCTCCACGGCCAATTGCACCTGTGCATGGGCCCGAGTGCGAGCGCCTCCATGGGTGCGGTAATCGTCCATCATCAGACACCGCTCACCACGGCCCTGGCCGAACTGCGCCGGGCCGAACAGCGGGCCAAGACCGAAGGCCGACGCAACGCCCTCAGCCTGTCAATCCTCAAGCGCAGTGGGGGCGCGATCCGCCACACTGCGCGCTGGACACCGCCCATTGCAGGCATCTGCGAGATCAGCACGCTCAACGCATTCAGTGATGCGTTGGTCAAGGGCCAGGGTGTATCCCGTCGAGCGGCCTACAATGTTGCCAACTGGCTCGCCGACCTCCCGGAACCGTCCGCGCTGGGCGGCCAGTCGGGCATCACGGACTACCTGGAATCCGTGCTCACCTATCAGTTCACACGCCAGGGCATCGGTGAGACCGCACACGCCCACCGCCTTGCCCGTCTGGCTACCGTCGACCCGCTGGGCACGCCTCTGACAACCGCCAGCGAGATCCGTGAACGCCTTCTCGGTCTGACCGGCGTCGCCGAATTCCTCGCCCGTGAAACGCGGAGGCCGACATGACCACGCACCGCTTCATCGAACCGCATGACGCGCTCTTCTTCCGGGGCAACCGCCTGTTCGGTGACGCACCCGGTGGTGGCGAGGCCCTGATGCCGCCGTGGCCCTCGGTTTTCGCCGGTGCGCTGCGCAGCGCCATGCTTGCCCATGCGGGAACGGCACTGACCGCTGTGCACGATGGCACCCTCGAGGGTGCGCTCGGTGAGTGTCTCGGTAGTGCCGCCGCGCCCGGCGCTTTCACGCTGAGCGATGTCACTCTTGCCAGGCGCGGAGAGGATGGCCTGGAGACCTTCCACCCACTGCCGGCGGACCTCGTTGTCTACCAGAAGGATCGCGAGATCGCCATCCAGCGGCTACAGCCCATAGAGCCACCCGCCGGCATCGCCTGCAGCGCCACCGCTGCCCGACTGCCCGTCGCGCAGACCATCGAGCGCGGCAAACCGCTCAGCGGCTACTGGCTGACCGGCACAGGCTGGGCTCGCTATCTGCGCGGTGGAACACCGGCCCCTGCCGAGATCTGCCACCAAATCCAACTTTGGCAGTCCGACCCACGGCTCGGTATCGCGCTTGACGCGACAACGCGTCGCGCGGCCGACAGTCAGCTCTATACCACCGAGGGAATCCGGCTGGCACGGGATGTCGGTTTCCTCGTGGCCATCGACGGCGCACCCGATGACCTGTTGCCGGAGAGCACAACCCTGCGCCTGGGCGGTGACGGCCGCAGCGCGCGGATGGAAGCTATCGAGCCACCACCGGCCGCGGGGCCGGACATGGATACCCTGCGCAGCGACGACGCCTGCCGCCTCGTGCTGGCCAGCCCCGGCCTGTTCCCCGACGGCTGGCAGTTGCCGGGGGCGGCGGGAAGTACCTGGCCCGCGCTCGGCGGCGCTGCACGGATCGTGGCCGCGGCCGTCCCGCGGGCTGTCACCGTCAGTGGCTGGGACCTCGCCCATCACCGTCCAAAGCCGGCCGAGCGTTGCGCCCCCACGGGCAGCGTGTACTGGCTGGAGGGTGTCGGTGGTGTCGATGAAGCGCTTTGCAAGCTTGCCACCGAGGGCCTGTGGCCACTTATCAATGACAATGTCTCCAGCAGTCGGCGTGCGGAAGGATTCAACCGCTGCGTCATCGCCAACGCCTGAAGGAATCGCGACCATGTTCGAGAAGACCGCCACCCTGTTCCTGCACTGCATCAGCCCCGTCCACATGGGCGCGGGCACGGCCACGGGCATCATTGATAACCCCATCCAGCGGGAAGTCCACACCGGCCACCCGAGCTTTGCCGGCAGCGGCCTCAAGGGGGCCATTCGCCACGCCTTCCACGCGCTGGGTGGAGAAGGCGAGCGCATCGATGCCCTGTTCGGCCCGCGCAGCGGCGAGCTCCACGCGGGTGCCGTCAGCTTCGGCGACGGTCAGCTCGTGGCGCTCCCGGTGCGCAGCCGCCGCCAGGGCTATGTCCACGCCACCAGTCCGCAGGCACTCGCGCGCCTGCGCCGCCTGCTCATGAGCGCCGGGCACAACCCTGAGTGGAACGTCCCGGCGCTGCCCGAGGCGGGTGATGATCACCCCGTCGCACTCGGCACGCCGGACGGCGAGGCCGCCCTGTGCACGGACCGGAAGGCGCTCCATCTTGAAGTATTCGAATTCCGCCTGACTGCGGAGCCGGCAGTGGCGGCAATCGCCCGCTGGCTGGCCGAGCACGCCCTGGCA
>SLLK01000080.1 GCA_007134115.1 Gammaproteobacteria bacterium
GTGCTGAATGGTGCCCCTGCCGGATATCGGCAGCCAGCGAAGCTGGACACCAAAGAATAGCATAAGCATAATTCCGATCCAAAAGGACGGCATGGATTGTCCCATTAGCGCGAATAACATCGCGGTACCGTCTATGGGTGTATTCCTCTTCACTGCAGCGACAACGCCCAATGGAATCCCCACCACCACCGATATCACCAGGGCGAGGGAAGCCAACTGAACTGTGGCAGGCATTCGCTCGATGATCAACGACATGGCGGAACGTCCGTGGCGAAAGGATGTTCCGAAATCACCGCGTACGGCATTTCCAGCGTATTCCACGTACTGCACATACCAAGGGCGATTGAACCCCATGTTCTCGCGCCACTCCTCGATTTGCTCCGCCGTCATCACTTCGGCTGCCGGTCCGAGCCATAATTCGGCAGGATCACCGCTCAAAAACATCAGTCCGAAGGAAACCACGGTCACTCCGAAGAGCACCAACACGAGTTGAGGGAGTCTCCTAAGAATGTACTTGGTCATGCTCCGTCCTCCGATTCCGCGGGGGCAGGACGAAGGAGGGGAGAGACCTCCCCTCCTTCATGACTCCGGATTCAGAGGTTACCTGAGTGTGGCTTCCGTCATCCGGATGCGCTCATCCGCGCGGGGCTGCCAATCGAGGCGATCTGAGGCGGCGTAGATATCTACCTGGAACCAGGTGAAAATACACGGAGCCTCTTCGCGAACGATGTCTTCCAGTTCCCAGAGTAGTTCTCTTTGGCGATCGGTATCGAACTCCTGGGAGAGTTCCGCATACAGCTCCTCGAACCGTTCATTCTCGAATCCAACGCGGTTGGACCCGGACTCGGCAGCGAAGAAGGCGATGTCCATCCAGGTAAAGGACGTTCCCGAGCCGATGAGGTGCAAGTCACCGAAACCGGCTCCCTGGTTGGCTGCCATGCTGATGAAGATCGACCACTCCACGACCTGCAGATCGATCTCGAAGCCCACGGCCTCGAGATCAGAGGCTATGACTTGTGCCATATTGCGGTCCTGGATATACCGGCCGTCGGGAGTATGGAAGACGAGGGAGAGCTTCTCGCCATCCTTCTCACGGATGCCCGTATCGGTATTGAGGGTCCACCCGGCTTCGTCCAGAAGTTCCGCAGCCATATCGGGGTCGTACGGATAGGGTTTGATATCGGGATTGCTGTTTGGCGGGTTCACGATTGTGCCCGCGGGTTCACCCAAACCACCCAGGAGTGACTCGAACATACCCTCGGCGTCGAAAGCATAGTTCATTGCTTGCCGGACGCGCTTATCTTCAAGGGCCGGATGTCTCGGATTACGGCCGTGCCCGATGCCAATTATGATGCGACGGCCACCGGCGACGGTGCGCACTTCAACACCAGAGTGGGAGTTGACGTCATCGACCAGGTCAGGCGGTACGTTCACGATCAGGTTGGATCCGCCGGCCTTCACCTCCGCGATCCGCGTGGCCGTCTCGGGAACGGGCCGCCACATGATTTCCTTGACGGCGGGCGCGCCATCCCGATAATCCTCCCAGGCCTCCATTTTCACGTATTCGTCAGGGATCCACTCGATCAGCTTGTAGGGACCCGTGCCGACGGGAGCCAGCCTGGTTGCATCTTCAAATGACACGTCAGCAAGAACGTTGGGGGATAGGATCCACATGGAGTTGACGATCTGCGGAACCACGGGATTTGGGCTATTCGTGGTCAAATGGACCGTATACTCATCGACTGCAACGATAGATTCCATATCAAGAATCGCGTGGGTGTGATTGTCCGCATCCACGCCTGCCTGGATCATTTCATCGAGCCGTTCAAACGAAAACACGACGGCGTCAGCATTCATCGGATCGCCGTTCTGGAAAACGACATCCTCGCGAAGCTTGAATTCCCAGGTACGATTATCATCGCTGATGATTCCCCACTCGGTGGCGAGCATCGGCTGTGTCTCCATGTTCGCGTCTCGATCCGTAAGAGATTCGAAGACGTGGAGGTGAATATTCGTGCTGCTCAGCGTCTGGCCCTGATATGGATCCATGTTATCCATATCCACGCCCTGAAGGATTACCACGGGTTCGTGTTCTACTGGTTCCTCGGCGGGCTCTTCAGTCTCTGCAGGCTCCTCAGTTTCCCCTGGCTCCTCGGTCGGTTCCGTAGCGCCTCCACAGGCTGCCAAGACGAGGACCATAGCCAATAGCAGTGCGAACAGCGTGAGTTTTGTCCATCGTGTCAATACAATCCCTCCAAAACATTCAATATTAGATTGCCCTCTGCCCCACACAGACTCGGTAGTTCGCCATCAGAACGCTTATCGATTTATTCGGGCAATCAAATACCGCTATCCTCGTATACTATCGCCGTGGATGACGATTGTCCAATTCTAAAGCGCAAAACGGGCCAATGTCGAACTCCAGTGGCGTTATAGCAGGGCATCCGTTACTGAAGTTCCTCGTTTGGGAGGAAACTGGTTCCTATCGATCACGCACAAACGCTTTCTCGCCCGTTGCACCAACTATTCGCCGAATTCGGGGAGGGACTCTCCGCCGGGGAGGAAGTCCCATCTTCCATAAGCCCTGAGTTGCTCTTTCATCTGGAAGATGCACAACAGATTACTCGACAACCAACTGCCGCAGAGAATCGCATGGTCCTCCCATTGACTGCGGGGAAGTGAGGA
>SLLK01000217.1 GCA_007134115.1 Gammaproteobacteria bacterium
CTGCAGAGTCGAAACGAAACCCTGTTGCGCGTCGCCACCAGCATTGTTGAACGCCAGCAGGGCTTTCTGGAGCATGGCGAGGAAGCCATGAAACCCATGGTGCTGCGCGAGATCGCCGAACAGATAGGCATGCACGAAAGTACCGTATCCCGGGTAACCACGCGCAAGTACATGCACACCCCGCGCGGCATTTTCGAATTCAAGTACTTCTTCTCCAGTCATGTCGCCACCAGTGATGGCGGTGAGTGCTCGGCGACAGCCATTCATGCCATCATTCGCCGCCTGATCGCCGCCGAGGATCCGCGGCGGCCCATGAGTGACAACAAGCTGGCGGAGCAACTGGCCGGCCAGGGCATAGAGGTCGCCCGCCGCACCGTGGCCAAGTACCGAGAGGCCATGGGCATAGCGCCGTCCAGCGAGCGCAGAAACCTGCTCTAGCGGAGGGACCAGAGCCATGTCGATCAGAATCAAGCTGTCGGGCCATCACGTAGAACTCACGTCCGCGCTGCGTGATCATGTGGACACCAGAACCACCCGACTGGCGCGCCACTTTGATCACCTGCTCGAACTTCACATGATCCTGCACGTCGAGAAAGAGCGTCACCAGGCCGAGGGCAAGATCCCCCTGCCCGGCACCACACTGTTTGCCGAAGCGGTAGCCACCGACATGTACGCCGCCGTTGATGCCCTGGTCGACAAACTCGACCGGCAATTGATCAAATACAAGGAAAAACACGCTGACCATCACCAGCGCGAGGCGCAGAAATCAGCCTTGCATCAATAAGGCGCGTGTCAGCCGGGAGAGACTGCCAGATGTCCGAACCAATTCAGATCAGCGAACTACTCGAGCCTTCACGCGTCGTTGTCGACAGTGACATCACCAGCAAAAAGCGCTTGATGGAACGGCTCAGTGAGCTGCTTGCCGAAGGCCTGCCGGACGTCACTGCCGCCGATGTGCTGGGCACACTGCAGCGCCGCGAACGCCTGGGCAGTACCGGCCTGGGCCGTGGCGTGGCCTTGCCGCATGGCCGCCTGGCCGGGCTTGACCGCTGTACAGGTGCCTTTATCAAACTGGATCAGGCAGTCAGTTATGATGCCATTGACGGCATGCCGGTGGACCTGGCGTTCGGCTTGCTGGTGCCGGAACAGGCGACCGAAAGCCACCTCAACATACTGGCGCGGCTGGCGGAAGCCTTCGGCAACCGCAAAACCTGTGAGCAACTGCGAGAGCAGAAGACAGGCGACGCCCTGCACACAATGCTGCTCGCGCGGACAACGGAAGAATGAATGGCTGAGCGCTTCAGCTGCCTGGATGTGCTGCAACACAGCGGGCTGGCCTGGCGCCTGCTCGCCGGTCCCGACCCGGCAGCCGGCGAGATCCGTGTTGACGGCGCGCACGCGGCCGATCTGCTGCACGGACCGACGGCCGGTGGCGCCGCACAAATCGATCTGGTCGCACCATCGACGCGACCTGAAGCGTCCCCCGCGGCGGCACTGACCCTGTGCTGCGGCCATTCGTTGCCGGCCATGTCGCCGGCCACGACCGTGGTTCAGGTCAGCGCCACCGGCAGCGACACCCGCCAGGCATTGCTCATGGCGCTGGCCCGACTGATGCACCCGCCGGTCACCCTTGCCGGCACACTGGTGCGCGTGGCCGGCGCCGGCGTCCTGCTCAGCGGCGACAGCGGCAGCGGCAAAAGCAAGCTGGCACTGGAATTGATCTGTCGCGGCGGGCAACTGATCGCTGACGACAGCATGGAAGCATACCCGTTCGACGCCCTTCAGTGGGCTGCCACTGCCCCGGCGCTGCTCAAGGATTATCTGCACACCGCAGAACTCGGCGCCATAAACATCCGCGAGGTCTTCGGCGATAGCGCCGTGGCGCCGCACAGCAGCATTGATCTGCTGGTTGTGCTGGGCCAGGCACAGGCAGCGCGTTACGGTGACGATATACTGGAAGGCCATGCGGCGCGACAGCGTATCGGCGAGATCGAGCTGCCTGCGGTGCAGATAGTCGCCGGGGACCCCTGCGCCCCCACCCTCGTCCAGACAATGGCACGCATCACAGCGGCCGGCATTGAGCCCGGCGCGATGGGGCGTACACTGGCCGCCACACAGGCACAGACCATGCGGGACACACAACGGTGAAATTTCTGATCGTCAGCGGCCTGTCCGGCTCCGGCAAGAGTGTCGCCCTGCATCTGCTGGAAGATCTGGGCTGCTACTGCATGGACAATATGCCGTTGGGCCTGCTCGAGGACTTCGCCCGCCAGGCCGGGGAAACCGACGACCCGCGTTATGACCTGGTCGCCGTGGGCGTGGACGCCCGCGCGCGGCCCGAAGATATTGCCCGATTCGAAGACTGCATCCGACGGCTCAGGGATGCCGGCGTCACCACGGAGACACTGTTCCTGCAGGCCGACGAGAGCATCATTCTGAAACGCTACAGCGAAACCCGCCGCAAGCATCCGCTCACCCGTTACGATATCCCGCTGGCCGAAGCGATCACCCGCGAGCGCGAACTGCTCAGCCCCATCGCCGCCTGCGCCGACCTGATCATCGACACCTCGCGCACCAATATCCACCAGCTGCGTGAAATGATCGCCAGCCGGGTGCACCAGCGCCAGGGTATGACCTCACTGCTGCTGCAATCATTCGGCTACAAACACGGTCTGCCGGCAGA
>SLLK01000166.1 GCA_007134115.1 Gammaproteobacteria bacterium
TCGGCGATCAGTGAGGGCATGAACTTGCCGCCGGGCTTCCAGTAGCCGCCGCGCGGGTCGAAGACGGCGCGCAGTTCCTCGACCAGGAAGGTGACATCCCCGCCCTTGCGGAAGACGGCGGAGATCACGCGGGTCAGGGCGACGATCCACTGGTAGTGGTCGAGATTCTTGGAGTTGATGAAGATCTCGAAGGGGCGACGCTGTTCGTGATCGGTGCCTTCGTTGAGAATGATGTCGTTGATGGTGATGTACATGGCGTGATCGGCCACCGGCGGCTTTACCTTGTAGGTCGAGCCGATGAGCTCGTCCGGGCGCTCGAGGGTTTCGGTCATGTGGATGACGTTGCCCTCGCGGTGGTAGTCCGGGGTCGGTTCGGCGGCGGTCTGGGCCTGCTGTTGCTGGGCCTGTTCGGTCTGGGCCTCGGTCTTGTCGTCTTCGGGCTTCTTGACGCCGTAGTCGACGATGGGCTTGTCGATCTTTATGGTCATGGCTATTCCTCGTTGTTTGTTTTCGAGGCTGGAAAGCCTCTCCTACAGCTGATTCGTTTCGGTCCAATTCACAAACGGGCCGCCGCCCGCAGGCGGCGGAAGGCTTCTCAGAATCTCCCGGAGTTCAGGTCGCGTTCGAATTCTTCGAGCCAGCGGGCCTGGGGGTCGGCGTTGTAGGTCTGGCCGAGTCCGGTGTAGATGGATTCCACCCGGACTTCCGGCCAGTAACCGAACAGGGGAATGACCTTGCCTTGCCTGGGTCTTTCGCGCTCAACAGTAAACAGAAAATCCATAGCCGTGAGCCCGTGTTTTTCGACGATGGATTCAAATTGGGACTGGTGATTTGGATGCATCGCCAAATCCTCCTGTGCTGGAGCCATATTCGCCGGCATTCTGAGTTGCGACCAAATACGGGGCGCTTCCCTCCCGCACCTTATCGCCGAGAAGCCTGGCCCTCTTCCTCGCCCAATCTCTAGACTTCCGCTCAGGAAAAAACGGACCTAAGGCTGGACGCACATGGCCACCAGCCGCTTTATGAAAACGATCATGGCAGAAACGGCATAACGTCATGAGGTTGGCCACCTCAAATTTCTTGTCGGGATACCTATGAAAAGGCCATATGTGGTGAGCGCAAAGCTGGCCACCCCTTTTACCACACATCCTGCATGTGTAGTGGTCCCGTTCAAAGCATGCCTTTCTTGCATCGCGCATACGCATTGATCGTCGAGCACGAATTCGTTCGGGGGTCACGCCTCCTTTCCAGTTGTAACGTTTTGCCCCCAGGTTTGCCTCACGGAGTTTTACGCGGGTCTTGGTCAAGGGGCTGCGTCGACGGGACACTCCTTGCTCCTCCAGCCACGCAGCAACAGTTACCGATGTAACGCCAAATTCATCTGCAATTTCGACCGTAGTCCATTGTTTATCCAAATATAGCTCTACTGCCCGTTTCCTGAGAGTTCCATCCGGATCAACAGTAAGCTTACGCTGTAATTGTTTTCGTAATGCATCAGTGACGTACATAGCCCGGGAGTTTCTGGAAACTCCAGATCGGCGGCGCCAGTCATACAACGTTGTCGCTGGAACGCCGAGTCGCTGGGCGATTTCTGGCACGGGAATCCCCGCGCTGTAAAGCCGGACAAACGCCGGCAATAGGTCTTGCCGACGCATATCCAATCGGTCCGCACCCTTGGGCAACACACCGGCGCAATCACCGTGCGCTGTGGAAATCGAGACCCCCAAACGTGTGGCAATGTCCTTTATTGGCATGCCCGTTGCGCGTAGCTTCCGGGCAAATTGTCGCCGTGTTTCACGATCCATCGCAAAATACTCTCCCTCAAAAACGCCCGAAGTACCCTTCTTTCAACGCATCAAACAAGTTAGCGGCGGTGTGCATTTCGCCGTCGTACTCGATTTCCTCGTCGCCCCGGGCCTCGACGGTCGTGCCGTCTTTCAGGGTGAAGGTATAAGTGGTGTTCTTCAGGTCATCCTCACGCACCAGCACACCCTGGAAGGCTTCCGGGTTGAAGCGGAAGGTGGTGCAACCCTTCAGGTCATTGTCGTAGGCGTACTGGTAGATGTCCTTGAAGTCCTCGTAGGCGTAGTCCGTGGGTACATTCGCCGTCTTGGAGATGGAGGAATCCACCCACTTCTGGGCCGCCGCCTGCATGTCCACGTGCTGGATGGGCGTGATGTCCTCGGCCGTGATGAAGTACGGCGGGAGCTGTTCCTCCTTGTCCTCGCTGACCGGCATGGCCTTGGCGTTGATCAGCTCGCGGTAGGCCAGCAGCTCGAAGGAGAAGACATCGACCTTTTCCTTGGATTTCTTGCCTTCCCGGATCACGTTGCGGAAGTAGTGATGCGCGAAGGACGGCTCGATGCCATTGGAGGCATTGTTGGCCAGGGACAGGGAGATGGTCCCGGTGGGCGCAATCGAGCTGTGGTGGGTAAAGCGCGCGCCGGTTTCGGCGAGATTTTCCACCAGTTCCGGGTCCTGCTCGGCGACCTTCTGCATGTAGCGGCTGTAACGGGCATGCAGGAGACGCCCCGGAATCTTCTGGCCCGGCTTCCATCCGTCCTTCTTCATTTCCGGGCGCTTTCTCAGCATTTCCCCGGTGACGGTGAACTCCTCGACCATGATCGGTGCCGGGCCCTTTTCCTCGGCCAGTTCCAGGCCCGCTTCCCAGCCGGCCA
>SLLK01000222.1 GCA_007134115.1 Gammaproteobacteria bacterium
AAAGGAGTGCAACAAGGGAGCTGTTCTTTGTATTCCCACAGTTTTTTGCGGATACAAAGGGGAAGCACTCGATAAGAAGACTCCTCTTCTGCGATCGATGGAAGCACTTTCCAAACAGGTGTGCCGACTTGGAGCTCTCTTTGGAATAGGTTGTGAGGACCGGATCGCCTATGCCACGCTTGGTGCAGAACAGGAGTATTTTCTTATAGATAAAAAGTTTTATGAGGCGAGGCTTGATCTTTTGCAGACAGGCCGTACACTTTTTGGCCGTTCTCCTTCAAAGCACCAGCAGATGGAGGATCACTATTTCGGTTCAATAAAACCCCGGGTGATGGACTTTATGACAGATTTGGATCACCAGCTCTGGAGACTTGGTGTACCGGCCAAGACCCGTCATAATGAGGTTGCGCCTGGGCAGTTTGAACTGGCACCTGTTTTTGAGGGACTTAATCTGGCAGTTGATCACAATATGCTTGTGATGGAGCTTCTGCCCCATGTAGCTGCCGCACATGGTTTTGTATGTTTACTTCACGAGAAGCCTTTTGCAGGTGTAAATGGTTCGGGAAAACACAACAACTGGGCAATCTGCGGTCCGGATGGGAAGAACTGGCTTACTCCGGGAGAGAGCCCGCATGAGAATGCCAAGTTTCTAACAATTATCTGTGCGCTGATTCAGGCTGTTGATACACATGCAGATCTGCTTCGTGCATCGGTGGCTTCAGCCGGTAACGATCATCGTCTGGGTGCAAACGAAGCCCCTCCGGCGATAATATCGATGTATCTGGGCGAACAGCTTACCGACATTATCGAACAGATTGAGAAGGGCGTTAAGGGTGAGAGTCGTGCCGGGCGTATTCTTGAGATGGGAGTATCCTCCCTGCCATCACTGCCCCAGCATGAGACAGACCGCAACAGAACTTCCCCTCTTGCTTTTACAGGGAACAAGTTTGAGTTTAGGGCGGTAGGTTCAAATCAGAGCTGCGCAGGACCCAATGTGGTAATGAATACAATTGTGGCCGAGGCGCTTGATATCATATGTTCCAGGATAGAGGAGGAAACTGCTCAGGGAAAAGATTTGGCTGAAGTGCTGACAGTGGTTCTGCAGGATATCGTAAAACAGCACAAAAGGATACTTTTTAACGGGGATAATTACACTGCTGAGTGGGTAACCGAGGCTCAGAAACGTGGCTTGCCTAACCTTCGCACCACCCCTGAAGCTTTAAAACCACTTCAATCTCAGAAGGCACGTGATCTATTTTCCAAATATCGCGTGTTGAGTGAACAGGAACTTGAATCCCGCTATGAAGTTTACATGGAACAGTATGAGAAACAGGTTGCTATCGAAGCGCATTGTATTTTACATATGGCCCGAACGATGATTGTGCCTGCGGCTATCGAATATCAGTTTCACCTCTCCGAATCTGTGGTAAGCCTTGAAGCCTCTAAAATACCGGCTGCACAGATAAAGAAGCTTTTAGTGGATGTAAGCCAGAGGATCGAAGCGCTGATGGATGGGGTAGATGTTCTGGATGAACATATGGAGGCTGATGGAATCACAAAGCTTAAGGCAATGGCAGAGGTACGTGAAGCTGTTGATGCACTGGAGGGGCTGGTTCCCGATAATATATGGCCGCTTCCTTCGTATGCCGAGATGCTTTTTAATCTATAAAGGAATGTAAGAGAGACACCTTATGTATGCTCCAAAAAGACAGGGATTGTATGATCCGGCAAATGAACATGACGCCTGTGGAGTGGGTTTTGTAGTCAATCTGGATGGTCATAAAACACACGACATTATAAAAAAAGGCATCGAGGTACTTAAAAATCTTCTGCATCGGGGAGGTACCGGAGCAGATGCGGATACGGGTGATGGTGCGGGTTTGCTCTTTGAACTCCCGGAGCGCTTCTTTAGGGAAGAGTGTGCCGGATCAGACATTAATTTACCTGATGATCAGCCATTTGGAGTTGGGATGTGTTTTCTCCCCTCAGATAAAAAGCTCTCAGAAAGGTGTGTGGAGCTTGGTCTCACTGCAGCACGTGAAGAAGGGCTTACGCTTGCGGGTTGGCGGGAGGTACCGGTGGATGCAGATGTGCTGGGTGAGACCGCACGAAGGGAGATGCCAGACATTAGGCAATGTTTCATCTGTTCGCGCAACCCTGATAAAGCACAGCTTGAGTTAAAGCTTTATCTGATGCGAAAAAATTGGCAAAAGCTTGTAAGAGAGCAGATTTCGTGCTCTGACACATTTTACATAGCAAGTTTCTCATGTCAAACTATAGTGTACAAGGGATTGATGCAGGCAACGCAGGTATCAGGGTTTTACAGTGATCTCAGGGATAAACGGGTTGAGAGCGCACTTGCTGTTGTACATCAGCGCTACAGCACAAACACATTCCCCTCCTGGCAGCTTGCACAACCCTTTCGGTGTCTTGCGCACAATGGTGAGATCAACACCATTAAAGGAAACCGATTGAACATGGAGGCCCGTGAGGCGAATTTATACTCTGAGCGCATCGGAGAGAATATAGCGAAGATTTTACCTGTTATCGAACCGAATGGAAGTGATTCGTCTGCTTTGGACAATGTGCTTGAACTTCTCACTGCTGCAGGCCGCGAGATGCATCACGGTGCGGTAATGCTTATTCCTCAGGGCTGGGGAGGAAAATATCC
>SLLK01000265.1 GCA_007134115.1 Gammaproteobacteria bacterium
CTCACCGGCCCGCGCGGCAAGCTCACGGAGCTGGTCCAGCGCCCGGAATGTGCCCGCACGGGCATCTACTTCCTGGTCGGCCCCGATCCGGAGAACAGCCTGCGGCCGCTGGTCTATATCGGTGAGACCGATGATGTGGGCAAGCGCCTCAAGCAGCACAACCGCCCGGAAGTGCAGGGCGGCAAGGATTTCTGGGAAAAGGTCTGCCTGATCACCAGCAAAGACCAGAACCTCACCAAGGCCCATGTGAAGTACCTGGAAAGCGCCCTTATCCGCAACACGAAGGAAGTGGGTCGCTGCAAGCTCATTAATGGGACCGCCCACGATTACGCTAATCTTCCCGAAGCGGATCGGGCCGATATGGCCTTTTTCGTGGAGCAGATTCGTATCGTGCTCCCGGTGCTCGGCTTTGATTTCCTCCGCGATACCCGGCGTGCCCCGGCCAAAACACAGACGGAGGAAGCGGCCCCATTAGAGTCCCCTACCTTCTATCTGGAAACACCCAGGCACGGTTTGAAAGCCTACGGGCGAGAATACGAGGGCGAGTTCTTCGTGCTGGCCGACTCAACAGCCCGCGACAAGTGGATTAGCTCCAGCCATGGCTACAAGCACCTTTTCAACCAGCTCTGCGCCGACGGTGTGCTGGTGGAAGACGGCCAGGGCCGACGCCGCTTCACAGAGGACCAGGCCTTCTCCAGCCCCAGCGCGGCCGCCGCGATTGTGACAGGCCGCCCCACCAATGGCCGAATCGCGTGGAAATTGGCCGGCAGCGGTGACACCTACGCGGATTGGCAGGACCGGCAGGTGGAGGCGGTGCAGACGGGCGCGGAATCCTGATTTACGGGAGGATTTATGACGGTAAACATGGAGTGCGACCCGATTCGGGGTCAAAACAGCGGTCAGGAGCGGCTTCTGGACCTGCTTCGGTACCCGGGCACCCCCGGCACAGGGGGTTGGGGCGTGGTTCCCCCCTTAGTCGGTGGTCGTGGCAGGGGTGCCAAGTTTTCCTTGTCAAGCCAAGTTAAGGCCCCTACAATTGGTAGTAACAACACCCCCCACGCCTCTCAACGATGCGCACCCTGGGGGGTTACTTTTTTGGGGGGCGCTAAAAATGCGCTTCACTAAGCCTGCCCTGTCCTTCGACGACCAACTCGACCGCCTGGTCGAGCGAGGTTTGACGGTCCCGGACCGTCCCCGCGCGCTCCATTACCTTCGAAATATCAACTATTACCGTCTCGGCGCCTATTGGCTGCCCTTCGAGGCGGATCACGCCACTCATCAGTTTCAGGCCGGGACAAGCTTTGAGGATGTCCTGAACCTCTATGTCTTTGACCGGGAGTTCCGGTTGCTGCTGCTTGATGTCATTGAGCGTCTGGAGGTTTCGGTTCGGACCCAGTGGGCCTATCACATGGCCCACCAGTATGGACCTCACTGCTATCTGGATTGGAATTTGTTTTCGCCCCGTTGGAATCACTTTCAGCGGCTAGGCTCCCTGGAACGGGAGGTTGCAAAGAGCCAGGAAACCTTCATCCGACATCTGCATTCAACCTACGAAGAGCCATTGCCACCGATTTGGGCTCTGGTTGAAATATTGACCTTCGGTCAGCTTTCGCAATGGTATAAGAATACCCGGCACCGTGAGGATCGGAACGCCGTTGCTCGTCCGTATGGTTTGGATGAAACTATTCTGGCGTCGTTGCTCCATCATCTGACAACGGTGCGCAATCACTGTGCCCATCATGCTCGGCTATGGAATAGGGAGTTTACGGTGCTTCCCAAAGTGCCGAGGAGGGGTGAGGCTGCTCTTGTAGAATCGCTGCAACCGAACGGTGACCGGCGTATCTACAATACGCTGGCTATGATTCTTTATCTAATGGATCAAGTCAGCCCCAATCACAGTTGGCGCAGTCGACTTCTGCGATTGATTGAGGATTATGCAGTCCCGGTCCAGGACATGGGCTTCCCCGGTGATTGGCAGTCCCATCCCCTCTGGCTGGTAAGATGATGAATAATATCGTGATTCTAGACGGAGCAGCGCATGGCTGATAGCAAGGAGCATCGTTTCCAGCAGGACATCATCGATCACCTGGCCGCCAACGGCTGGGTAGTTGGTGATCCGGCGAACTACGACCGGGAGCGCGCACTCTACCCCGAGGATCTGGTCGGCTACTTCCAGGAAGCCCATCCGAAACAGTGGGAGCGGTTTCAGAATAACCACGCCGACAACGCGGATACCGTGCTGCTGGACAAGACAGTCCGCGAGCTGGACAAGGTGGGCACGCTGGAAGTCCTGCGGCATGGCTTTAAAGTGCCGGGGGCGCGGATTCGCCTGTGCAGCTTCAAACCGGATCACGGCATGAACGAGGAGGCCCTGGCTCAATACCGGGCCAATCGCCTGCGGGTGGTGCCGGAAGTCTCCTACTCGCCCCACGCGGAGAGCGGCAAGTACAACCCACGCCTGGATCTGGTGCTGTTCGTCAACGGCCTGCCGATTGCGACGCTGGAGCTCAAGAGCGAGTTCAAGCAGGCGGTGCAGAATGCCATCCGCCAGTACCGGCGCGATCGGCCGCCCAAGGCGCCCACCAATCGCAAGGTCGAGCCGCTGCTGAAGTTCAAGCGCGGGGCGCTGGTCCATTTCGCCGTCAGCCAGGACGAGGTCTATATGAC
>SLLK01000208.1 GCA_007134115.1 Gammaproteobacteria bacterium
CTCGCGCTGGGGCGCGATTCGCAGCCTCTCGGCACGCCCTGGTTGCTGGGGCAACCAGGGCTCTACGGCACGCTGGGGCGTGCCTCCGGCCTCACGTCCTCCGACCTGCTGAACGCAGGTCTGCGCACCAGGACGAGCGCTGGGGCGCTCCCCCTGGTTTGCCCTTGCCACCGGCTGGTCGCCGGCCCGCCTTCCTGGAGGGGGTGCTGTATTACGTTTCGTGCTGCACCTGACCTGCTCACTCCCCTGCGGCCGAGGGTCGCACTTCGGGCGTTATGACAAATCGACCCCTGCGGTTTATTGGACACCGGGGAACACTTTGCTATACTTCGTGGAACGAATACGGCAATCAGGAGGAAACGACATGGCGAAATCGTACGAAGAGTGGTGCCGCCATTATGGCTATGACCCGCAGAGCGCGCAGGCGCGGGCCGACTACCAGCGGTACCTCGATGAGCTGGCGACGCTTCAGCGCCTCGCAGGTCGTCCGGCATGACCGACGCGAAGGGCATCACCGAGGCGACCCTGCGCGAGCTGCTGGACAGCGGCGCGATCCGATCGGTCGCCCTGGTCGCCCAGGGCGACGGCTGGGCCGTCCAGGTCGAAGTCGGCACGCGCTGGCGCACCCTGCGCTCCGCGCGCGAGCCGGTGCGGGTCTGGAAGTCGCTGGACCGCCTCGCGCGCTGGCTGCGTGAGGATCTGGGCGTGGCCGAGTGGTCCGTGGATGCGCGGCAGTACACGCCAGCGCAGCGGAGCGCGGCGTGATAGCGTAAGCCCTAGAAATGCGAAAGCCCCAGGATGGCCGTCCCGGGGCTTTCAGAGGGTCGCCGCAGGACCCACATCACCCTTTTAGATTACCTGCGGCGACCGGTTTCGGCAAGATTCCGGAGGACAGCAGGTGTCAGCAGCCCCGCAGCTCGATCTTTTCATCTCATCGCTTCCAAGGCGACCGTACTGTACCGACAATCCCGATCACGGTCTCAAGATCCGTGACGCAGCAACGGCCCTCGGATACCGCTACATACAGCCCAACGCCCCGAACAGCCGCCTGTGGCTCCTGTTCGACATTGATCGCGTCACGAGCATCGAAGAGATCACGGGGCGGGGCCTGCCACCACCGACGATGTTCGTTGCCGAGCACCTAACTTATGGCGGCCATGCTTTCTACGGTCTCGAAATGCCGGTGCACTTAAATCCTACTTCAAGCCACAAGGCGGTCAGGTTCGCCGGGGCCGTCGATGTTGCGATGACACACGCGCTCGATGCAGATCCTGGCTATGCGTCGCTCATCGCAAAGAACCCGCGCCATCGCAGGTGGCGCACCTACGCGACCGGCGAGGTGTACAGCCTGAACGAGATCGCAGAACACCTCGACCTGTCGTCATACGCAGACCGGCGCAAGAACCTTCCGGCCGTAGGCCTCGGCCGGAACTGCACGCTGTTCGACCGCATCCGGTCTTGGGCCTATCGAGCGATCCGGCAGGGATGGCCAGCGTTTGATCGCTGGCACATGGCTGTCCTGGAGCGCGCGAGGGCATACAACGACTTCAGCACGCCGCTGCATGAGAGTGAAGTCCGAGCGACGGCTAAGAGCGTGGCGAAGTGGACGCACCGGCACTTCAGCCCCAGCGCGTTCAGCGCCTACCAAGCCGCCGTTGGGCGCAAGGGCGGCACGAAGTCTGGCGAGATGCGTCGGAGCGCCAGCGAACACCACCGGGCAACAGCACGACTGCTCGCCGCGCGTGGCGCGTCTCAACGGGCAATTGCGAATGAGCTGGGGGTCAACCAAGCCACAGTGAGCCGCTGGCTGAAAGGGTGATGCACGAAGCCATATCAGATAGTAGCGCCCTCGGGGCGGTGAACCGGCCACCGGATCCGAACCCCAGGGGGCAGCGGCCCTTGCACGAAAAAGCCCCGGACGAGCCGGGGCAGTGGTGGTCAGGTGAAGTGGATGATCGACGATTCGCGATAGCCGTCTTCGTCGAACCACATAATCGAGACTGCGTTGAACAGGCCGATCAGGTGCTCCGGAATGTCGTCAGGATCATCGCGATTGAAGTGCTTCAGCAGACGCGAAACATGCAGCCGAGCTTGCTGGTAGCTTTCGACTAAGATGCCTGTGCCGACGATCTGACCCTCTCCAAATGGAATGCTCTTACCGGCCGCGATGATCTCCAGTGTTTTGATCAAGCGCATGTAGTCAGATCGCTTCTTCCAGGAGCGCTCGACCTCGACCCAGATCCATTCGTTGGTCGCTCGTTCGAGCATCATATCTGGCACCTTCCCGGGAAGGATCTCGCGCCTTCCGCCCGGCACTTTCCCGCGCTGGATCTCCCGCTCCGTATACACACCGTAGTGCTGCGAAAGCTCTGCAGCAGCATCGTTCGCGAGCTTGCGATGCTTCCAGATCCGCGACTCGATGAAGCGCTGATCGTCGTTCGTTCGGCGGACCTCACGATGCAGGTGGATGCTCAACTCATCTGCTCCAGCCTGACGCATCATATAGACGGGATCACCGTTGGGCAGACGTGCTGACGAGACCATTTTCTGCTTGTTCAGACGCTTCAAAACACGCTGCACAGAGCGCCGATTCAGCCCTGACATCCAGGCGATTTGCTGGCTCGTTGCGTGGCCGATCCGCTCGATCACGCGCAAC
>SLLK01000189.1 GCA_007134115.1 Gammaproteobacteria bacterium
CCGTGGGCACCAATTCCATTGCCCCCTGGATAAAGCGCTCGGCGGCCTGGTCAGCCCCCAGCCGCCCAACCACCATGGAAGCCACGGCGAAGACCAGGAAGGCGGCCCCCATCTCCGACAACCACCAGCCCTGAGTCGCAATGCCCCAGACGGTGAGCGCGATGGTGGCCAGAAACAGCCCCAGAATCAGGCGATGGCGAATGTCCAGGGCAGGATACTCCGTCGGCGGCTCGCCCTGGTCGGGTACTTCCAGCCCCTTGACCAGTGAGCGATTCGGATCAGCCTGGACCTGCATGGCGTAGCGATAGACATGATGCACCCCGATCAACACAAAGGGCACCAGAATCGCGGCCCGGAACCACGCCGCCGAATAGATCGGCACCTCGGCAATGCTCTGGGCAATGACCACGGTGAAGGGATTGAAGATGGCCACCCCGTAGCCGATGCCGTAACCGCAAATGGTCACCGCCACCGCAGTCATGGCGTCCAGTCGCATGGCCCGGCACAGGGCCACCAGAATCAATACAAAGGGTATGTACTCCCCGGCGGTGCCGATACTCCCCGAGGCCAGAGAGAAAAAGAAGATCACCATGAAGATGAGCGTGCCGGGTTTGTCGCCGAAGCGCTCCAGTAATCGCCCGATCAGGGCGTCCACCGTGCCGGTGGCACGGACCACCGCCAGCACCCCGCCGATGATCAGCACGAAGAAAATGATGTCCTGGGCCGCGGCCATGGCCCGGGGCACGGCCACGAACATATCCCAGGGCGTAAGAGTCTCCCTCGCCTCGGCCAACTCGAATGTCCCCGGCACCACCACCTGCAGTTCCTGGCCTTCCTCGGTCACCCGGGTCTCGCGCTCAAAATTCCCCTGGGGCACGACCCAGGTCATGGCCAGCGCGATAACAATCATTACCGACAACAGCGTCAGCGTATGCGGTACTCGCAGACGAAATCCCATGACGAACTCCCAAAATTCGAATCCGGGGCATTGTAGCGGAAGATTGGAGAGGGTGGAGGGGTAGTATGGCTGGTGGTGCCGGCCCCCAAGGCTGAATCGCGGATAAATCCGCTCCTACGGCGGCACCGGCGACTCTTGTGAGCGGAATTCATTCGAGAACCAGGATACCCCCTCGGGCCGTAGGAGCGGATTCATTCGCGATCAACAGCAGACCCGCCGTAGGAGCGGATTCATCCGCGATCAACAGCAGACCCGCCGTAGGAGCGGATTCATCCGCGATCCCCCACCAACCCTCAAGGATCAAGCGGCCTGTCTTCCTCTCCCCCCTCCAACCAAACCGCATCCCAATACGGCCATTTACCAATATCCTCCACCAACCCCGCCCTTAAGGGATTGGCAACCACATAGCGGGCCACCGTACGCAGATCCTCCTCTTCCCGGATCGCCCTATCATGGAATCCGGGCTGCCATAGTCGCCCCCTGCGACCGAGCCTCTTATTGATGCGATAGGCCGACCGAGCCTTTACTTGCTTAACGATCCCGGAAAGGTCAGCAACCTGCCCCAAACGAATCAGCCAATGAAAATGATCCGGCATGATCACATAACTAATACTGCGGGCCATGGCTTCCTGTTCGATCAGTCGGAATTCCTTAACCAGGATGCGCGCTGCATGGAGCGTGTCCAGGATAGGGGCCCGTTGCCAGATGCAAGCGGTGATCATGTAGACCTGCCCTTCCAGTGAACACCGCCCCTTGCGCAGAAGCCGGGCACCACCGAACGGCCTATGCATTTACCCTCCCCCTTTATGTTTTGCGACAGCTTCCGCGCCTATCGCGAATGAATTCGCTCCTACGGACGAAGATCGATGTATTTGATCGCGGATAACTCCGCTCCTGCGTCGGCAATTGGTGCAACCGTCGGAGCGGATTTATCCGCGATCCCCCCTCACCCCTGACACCTCACCCCTGACCCCCTCAAACCCACCCCCGCTCCGCAAACGACACCACCTCCCCATCACCCACCACGAAATGATCCAGCACGCGGATATCCACCAGGCCGAGGGCATCACGCAATCGATCAGTGATGTTGCGGTCGGAGCGGGAGGGTTCGGCCACGCCGGAGGGGTGGTTGTGGGCGAGGATGACGGCGGCGGCATTGTGGGCGAGCGCTGCCTTGACCACTTCCCGGGGCGGGACGGCGGCGCCATCGATGGTGCCGCGGAACAGTTCCTCGAAGCGGATCACACGGTGACGATTGTCGAGAAAAATGCAGGCGAATATCTCGTGAGGCAGGTCCCGCAGGCGGGCGGTGAGAAAGCGCCGGACCCGGCCGGGATCGGAAAGCACCTCGCCCCGCTCCAGCTCTTCATGCAGATGCCGGCGGGCCATTTCCACCACCGCCTGAAGCTGCACATACTTGGCCTCGCCCATGCCGCGACCGGCACAGAAGTCCTCTTTCGAGGCATTGAGCAAGGCCCGCAAACTGCCGAACTGGGCGAGCAGATCCCGGGCGAGATCCACCGCGGTCATGCCGGGCACGCCGGTGCGCAAAAAGATCGCCAAAAGCTCGGCATCGGACAGGGCCTCGGGCCCACGGGCAAGCAGTTTCTCCCGCGGCCGCTCGGCCACGGGCCAGGCGGTGATGGCCATTGGTGTTCCCCCTTTTGGTTGTTTTTGCTCTGTTTTATTCAG
>SLLK01000104.1 GCA_007134115.1 Gammaproteobacteria bacterium
ACCAGCGTCAGGAACGTAAACGCCGCCCCCAGGGGCGCGGCCGCGCGGGCCAGTGCTTCCGCCACCTTGATCCGCCAGACAAGGCCGATGGCTGCATTGGTCGCCATGAAGACGTAGACGAAAAGCGACATCCACGCCGCCGGGACGTGCACATAGATGATCCGGTAACTCTCGCCCTGCTCGTAATCTGGCGGCGCCAGCAGCAGCCCACCCACCAGGCCCGCGACCATGAGCAGGGCGCAAAGCGTACCCAACCACCATGCCCAAACCACGCTGCGGGCGTAAAAGTAAGGCGGCGATCCAAGGCGGTGAAACCACAGCGGCAAGTACAAACTTTTGCTCCTTCAGCAAACGCCGGGCAGCAGGCGCTCGTGCGATCGCGGGCACGACATGCCCAGCGGATAGCCAGGTGGTGATGCGTCAGGACCGCTTGGCACGACTACTTTCGCGGGAAGAGGGACTTCAATACGACGACGGCACCGGCCAGAAGCAGGATGATCATCAGGTCACCGCCGCGCATGAGCCACACCAACACGTCACCAGTCATCGCTGCTCATCCACCGTCAAGCGTCTGGCCCGGCGTGCACTGCGTTCAATGCGCTCAAAGGGAAGGGCGTCTTGTCCGCGCCCCCAGGGCCGACGTCGGCCCACGCCTCGCGCGCAGGCAGTCCGACCGCCAACACCGCACCTGCTGACGGCCGCCATTATCCGAATCCACAGGTCACCTGTCCTGCGTCAAATTGCCGCACCCCACAGGATCATCAAGCAGTGGAAATAAGGCGGAAATACTCCAGAATCTGATCCGGTCACTGACGCCTGGAACCCGCCATGACGGTCGCGATCGACAACACACACCTGCAACGCCTGATCCGCCTGCGCTACATGATGGTCGCCGGTCAACTCGTCACGATCCTGATCGCAGAGTTCGGTCTGGGTCTGGCGCTGCCGCTTCCGCCCATGCTTGGGCTGACCCTCGCGCTTGCGTTGTTCAACGCGGCGACGCATTTGCGCCTGCGACACGGTGGTCCCGTTAGCCAGAGGGAGTTCACTGCGCAACTGATGGTTGATGTGGCACAGCTTGGCCTGCTGCTGTATCTGAGCGGCGGGTACGCCAATCCGTTCATCTACATGTTGTTGCCGCCGCTGGCGATTGCCGCCGCAGCCGTCTCCGGTTTGTACACGGCCATTGTGGCCGCGGCCGCAATAGTCTGTTATTCCGCGTTGCTGGTGGTCTATGTGCCGCTGCCCGAACCTGACCGGCTAGCCTTGATCACGCCGGAAATACTTCGTCAGACCGGAATGTGGCTGTGCTTTGTGGTCGCCGCCGGCGTGATAGCCTTTTTCGTGCTGCATACCCGTTTGACCCTTGGCACCAAGGACCAGGTGATCGCCGAGGCCCGCGAACGCGCCATGCGCAACGAGCATCTGGCGGTCGTCGGCGGGCTGGCTGCAGGCACCGCCCACGAGCTCGGGACGCCGCTCGCAACCATCACCTTTCTCGCGGAGGAGCTGCGGGCTGACGCGAAAGACCCGTAGCAACGCGATCAACTGGACGCTCTGCATCGCCAGGTCATGCGCTGTGGGGAAGCCATAAGCCAACTGGCTGCCTCTGCCGGCGAACTACGGGCCAGTTCCGGCCACGCCAGTGATCCGACCACCTGGCTTGAGCAATCGGTGGACCACTGGCGTCGGGTCTATCCCCAATCCCGCATCAGTCTGCACATCGATGAACAGTTGCCCACGTTACGCCTGCTGCTCGACCGCGCCCTGGAACAGGCAGTGGCGTCGCTGATTTCGAATGCCGTGCGGGTGAGTGCCGAGATCGAGATCACCGCCTGGTGGGACCACAGCCATCTTGCACTCGAGGTACTGGACGCCGGCCCTGGAATACCGGAGAAGCTGGCGCCGATGGTTGGACGGGAGCCCCTGGGGCGCCGCGAGGGTGTGAGCGGCATGGGGTTGGGGCTATATCTGGCCACCGAGACCATCGAGCGGTTTGGCGGACGCCTGGAATTGTCGCCGCGAGAGCAAGGCGGCACCCGCGCCCGCCTCCTGCTCCCTCTGGATCAACTGAAGCTTGACGATGAAACCCATGAACGAGACGGCATTCCGACTCCTGCTCATTGAAGACGACGACGCGTTCAGCGCCGTAGCGGCAAGTGCGCTGCGCAGGCGCGGTTTCGACCTGCGGGTAGCCTCCTCCACCGCCATGGCGCAAAAGCTGCTGGATGAGTTCCTTCCGCATTACGCCGTCCTGGATCTCCGGCTTGGCGAAGAATCCGGCCTCACGCTGCTGCCAGTCATCTTCCAGCATGTTCCCGAGTGCCGCGTCGTTGTGCTGACGGGTTATGCGAGCATCGCCACGGCTGTCGAGGCAATCAAGCTGGGGGCCATCAACTATCTGACCAAGCCGGTATCGATAGAAGAGCTGCTTCATGCGCTGGGAAAGCAGGAGAAAAACCCGGATATTCCTCCGGCTGCCGAGCCCATGTCGGTCCGCCGCGCGGCCTGGGAACACGTGCACCGGGTCGTGCAGGAGGCCGACGGTAATATCTCAGAAGCTGCAAGACGACTTGGGATGCACCGACGGACCGTACAGCGCATACTCAACAAGCGGCCACCGGCGCGCTAGCCTCCAGCACCTGTCACA
>SLLK01000014.1 GCA_007134115.1 Gammaproteobacteria bacterium
AGCTGGCCTTCGTGGGGGTCTTCCTGGCGGCCAGCTATCCCTTCATGAAGCGCTATACCTATCTCCCCCAGGCCTACCTGGGTGTGGCCTTCGGCTGGGCCGCGCCCATGGTCTGGGCCGCCCAGACGGGCAGCGTCCCGGAACTGGCCTGGCTGGTCTTCATCGCCGTGATTCTCTGGGCGCTGGCCTACGACACCATCTATGGCATGGTGGACCGGGATGATGATCTGAAGATCGGCGTGAAATCTGCCGCCATTCTCTTCGGCGAGCTGGACCGTGTGATTATCGGCCTGGTCCAGCTCGCCCTGCTGTTGACCCTGTATCTCATCGGTCAGCAGGCGGACCTCGGCTTCACCTACCTGGTGGGTCTGACCTTTGCCGCCGCCAACATCCTCTGGCAGCAAATCCTCATCTTCCGCCGTCGCCGCGACGACTGCTTCCGCGCCTTCCTTTCCAACAACTGGCTCGGCTTCTTCGTCTTCGCCGGCATTCTGCTGGATTACACCTTCACCGTATGAGGCGTTAGCGGCGCCGGGGCGCTGATGGTGATGCGACCTCGAACGTGAGGTGTGAGGCGTGAGGAGTGAGGTGAAATTCAAAGGCGCGACGCCTGCGGCGGCCGGGGTGCTGATCGGCGGGCGGCGTTAGCGGGGCCGGGGCGCTCGTGGTGGTGCGGCCTCGAACGTGAGGCGTGAGGCGTAAAGACGGAGGCCTTTGGCGTCCAGCGGCCGACCTGCGGTCGGCCTTGAGCGCGGAGCGCGGAAGCCGCAGGCTTCGGCCTTCCGATTCACGATTTACGGTTCCCGGCCTGTGCCAACCGAAGGCACGCCCCTCCGCATACTGCCGCATTCTCCGATCAGCACCCAGACGCCGCAGGCGTCGCGCCTTTGCATTTTCGCCTCACTCCTCACGCCTCACACCTTACCTGCTGATCGAAGCCGGCTACCTTCGAGAACCGCCGATCCCTCCGATCAGTACACACTCAGCACTCATCACCCCTCCCGATGAGGATCACGCCAGGTTTCGGCGGTGTCGCTGCCGCGTTGTTCATTGACCGGCAGCACGGCAATCAGGGCGAGGATAAACAGGGCCAGGCAGAAGAGGATGGCGTCGGCCAGGCCGGCCATGGCCTGGATGAGACCCAGGCCCAGGATGCCGAAGATAGCGGCCAGTTTGGCTGACAGCCCCCAGAAACCGAAGAACTCGGCGGCCTTGCCGCGCGGGGTCAGTACGCCTACCAGTGCGCGCCCGGCTGATTGACTGGCGCCGAGACTGAGGCCGGCGAGGGAGCCGGCAAAGAGGAAGACATACTGGGCCTCCCATTCCACGCCGAGCAGATTATTGGCCAGGCGGCTCAGGGCAGGGGTCTGCCAAATGGCAATGATGGCCACCATCCACAGGCAAAGCGTGATGCCATAGGTAAGCTTGGCCCCGATGCGGCTCTGGATGAAACCGAAGCCCAGTGCGCCAATGGCTGCCGTTATCTGCACGGTCACGAACATGAGGGCGCGCACATGTTCTTCCCAGCCGATCACCTGGGAGCCGTAGATGAAGGAAAAGCTGATAATGATGTAGATGCCTGCCATAACGAAGAAAATCGAGACCAGCAGGATGCTGAGGTCACGGAAAGCGACAAGATTCCGCAGGGTATGACCCAGGCGGGTAAAGCCCAGGGAAATATACCCCTGGTCGGCGGGCAAGGGCCGACGCCGACCCCGTTCCTTCAGCCAGACAAAGGTAGGAATGGCCGCCAGCAGAAAAAAACCGGCGGCAAAGGGCCCGACCCAGCGGATGCGATCGTAGTTGTCTGCACTCACTTCACCCAGCACCAGCAGGGTGAAGGCAGTAGCCACCAGCCCGCCGATATAACCCAGACTCCACCCCAGCCCGGATATCCAGCCCAGGTCCTTCTTCGGCCCCAGGTTCGGCAGGAAGCTGGCAATGAAATTCTCGCCGATGGCATAGGCGAAGTTGGAGATGATGATCAGAATCACCGCATAGGTGATCCAGCCCGGCTCCACGAAATAGAGCAGGGCGGTAGCAGTGATGGTCAGCAAGTAGCTGACGAACAGGAAGCGTTTGCGGGATCGCGAATAATCCGTCAGCGCCCCGCAGACCGGGCCGGCCAGAACCACCATCAAATAGCTGATGGCCAGGGCTATGCTCCAGAGCAGATTGCCCATGCGGTAATCCGGACCATCGCCGACAATCACGCGGGTAAAGAGGTCGCCGAAGACCACCGTAATGATCAGCAAGGTATAGGCCTGATTGGCGAAGTCGAACATCGCCCAGCCAAAGATCTCTTTTGCCGGCGCCCGCCGTCTGCTTACCAAGGCCGATCTCCTTTATATCGTCCACCCCAAGATAGCAGTATGCAGGCCGGGGGCTGGAGAGAACAGACCACGAGATGGACACAAAATGGACACGAAATGTTTTGGCCGTGCCGGTTGACAGGTCGTACTGCTTTGGAACGGCCGCAGCAAAAATCGCCGGGGCAGCAAATAGGCGGCGCGTGAATCGTAAAACGTGAATCGTGAATCGGAAGGCCGAAGCCTGCGGCTTCCGCGCTTCGCGCGCGAGGCCGACCGCAGGTCGGCCGTTGGACGCCAAAGGCGTCTGCCCTTCGATTCACGTTTTACGATTCACG
>SLLK01000057.1 GCA_007134115.1 Gammaproteobacteria bacterium
GATGATCGTATCGTCAACAGTCGGATTGTATAGGGTTCCATACGCCACACCCCGCTCCGTCACATCAGCGCCACCGTCATCCAGCACAAACCCTTCAATGACGATATCGGTTTCGACATCAACACTTATCAACAATGTAATGATTTCTGCCCGGCGGACCCTTTCAGAATACATGATCTCGCGTATGGAGGTTCGGACCGGATCAACCTGCTTCATCATCCTGTCCATTTGCTGGGCTATATGCCGGGCTAAAGTAACAACGGTTGATGAAGTAGCTTTTCCCATAGCCAACTCATCAGCCATCCGGTGCAATGCAGATCTCGAAGGCAGTGTTGACCGGCTGCCTTCTGATTTTGCCTGGCTGACCAGGGCATCAAATTCGGACTTGCTAAAAACCAATTCTGACAATACCCGGTAAAAACGAGTATCTATGCTATCAAGAAAAAGGGGGTCTTCCCTGTCGAGCTGACCGTACGACAGCATCATGGCATCAAGCGTATCACAAAACAACTCAAATTCAGATACCGAATAAAACCTCTGTACCCAATTAAAATACCCCGGATAATAGGCCGCTACGACTTCGGCCGTACTCATGCCATCCATTTGGTGCTTGTCCAAAACGGCCAAGCGAAACTCGTGATTCATAATCTCTTGGACGCCTATGATGTCTGCCAAAAACCTATGCGTGGATGCAATCAATGAGTAATCCTCATCATCCAGCAAATCATCCAGAACTTCATCAAAGCCCATATCAAACTCACTGAAGCTATATTCCAATGCAGTGATACCTTCAATCATTATTTCAACGAATGCCTCTATTGCTTCTACAGAATGATTATATCCATCAAGTGCCAAGATGTACCATGGATACTTTCTATGAAGCACCTGGAATGCTGATTCGTTTGTTGAGACAGATCTCTCAGATTTGGATTCTTCGATCACTTTGCCCATGTTGTATGTAACATACTCGACACGGCCATCAATAAATGTCTTTTTGCTAACCCCATGCCTGAGGCCATTCACCATGGTGACCTCCTCTTTGCTATCTTTTGAGCCTACCGCGGTCGTATAGTATTCATGAACTATAACTACAGGACCATGCCATCTCTTCTTTTCATCCCGTCTGCCAGTGATGAATTTATTATCAAGGACAAAGCCATCGTCATATTTATAAGCTGTATGATATACCCCGTCACCCAAATAAGTTGTATGTTCACTGGGGAAAGAAACCATTGCCAACCAAATATAACATGCCAGCAGGAGTAATGACCAGGTAAATTGCCAAACGGTTTTGCCTTGTACAGACTTTTCCATAGTATATCCTCCTTGTTTTGTGATTAGATTGTGCCTTTTCAAATATAAGGAAAAAACGCATTATAAAGCAAGCTCTATATGTACAATTATCAATAGCTTAGATCAATTATGCTTGTCTTGATCAAAGAATTATTATTTCTTTGTAAATTGGTGGTTGATTTCACAACCTGGTTTTAAATTTTTGGTTTAACCAGGACACCATTCATTATTACTGAAACAATTAAATTATGGCAAACATGTCTTACCTTCCCGCCTCATCCCGTTACGAAACCATGACCTACAACCGCTGCGGCCGCAGCGGCTTGAAGCTGCCAGCCATCTCGCTGGGCCTGTGGCACAACTTCGGTGGTGTCGACACTTTCGAAAGCGGCCGGCAGATCATTCGCCACGCCTTCGATGCCGGCATCACCCACTTCGACCTGGCCAACAACTACGGGCCGCCACCCGGCAGTGCCGAGGAAAGTTTCGGACGGCTGCTGGCCACCGACCTGGCTGCCTACCGCGACGAGCTGGTCATTTCGACCAAGGCAGGCTACTACATGTGGCCCGGGCCCTATGGCGATTGGGGCTCGAGGAAATACCTGGTCAGCAGCCTCGACCAAAGCCTGAAACGCATGGGGCTCGACTATGTCGACATCTTCTACTCACACCGTCCCGACCCAGACACACCCCTCGAAGAGACCATGATGGCCCTCGTCCAGTTGGTGCGCCAGGGTAAGGCCCTATATGCCGGCCTGTCAAACTACGCTGCCAAACAAACGGAGGAGGCCATCGCCATCCTCAGGCAATTGGGCACCCCCTGTCTGATCCATCAGCCCAGGTATTCGATGCTCGACCGCTGGGTGGAAGAAGGCCTGCTTGATGTGCTCGACACCCATGGCATCGGCTGCATTGCCTTCTCGCCATTGGCACAGGGACTGCTCACCGACCGCTACCTTGATGGCATCCCGGAGGGTTCCCGAGCGGCGAAGCCAACCGGTTTTTTGCATAAAGAACAGGTCAATGAAGAGACCATCGGCAAGGTCAGACGCCTTAACGAAATAGCCGGTACACGCGGCCAAAGCCTCGCTCAGATGGCCATCGCCTGGCTGCTGAAAGACCAGCGTGTCAGCTCTGTTCTTATTGGGGCCAGCAGCGTTGACCAGCTTAAGAACAACTTCAAGGCACTGGAAAATACCCACTTCACCCGTGAAGAGCTCGACAAAATCAACAATATTTTGTAATTTCGCCATCAATTTATAGCCAATGTAATTATTAACATCTCATCCCATGAAGAAATCATTGTTACTCCTTATGATGCCAATTCTATTCCTAGCTTCC
>SLLK01000366.1 GCA_007134115.1 Gammaproteobacteria bacterium
AGGTTTCCCCCGGGTTTGTTGATCCCCCCTCAATCTCCCCTTCCCGCTACTCGCGGCAAGGGGGGAGGTGTACGGGCCCTCCCCCTTGGGCGATAGCCGAAGGGGGAGCTGGAGGGGGATTGCGGCGGTGTTGCCGTGGTTTGTTGATCCCCCCTCGATCCCCCCTTCCCGCATTCGCGGCAAGGGGGGAGGTGTACTGGCCCTCCCCCTTGGGCGATAGCCGAAGGGGGAGCTGGAGGGGGATTGCGGCGGTGCTGCCGTGGTTTGTTGATCCCCCCTCGATCCCCCCTTCCCGCATTCCCGGCAAGGGGGGAAGTCATTGCGCGCCGCAGGCCCCCTTACTGAAAACTGAACACTTGAAACTGAAAACTCCCCCGCCCCTCAGACGGGGATTTCCTCCCAAATCTCCACCTTCGGTGGTCCTTCCACAACCTCTCCGAGCGCGCCGGCGATTTCCTTCATGTGCTTGCGGTGCGCATCAATGGCAGCGGCGTCGCTGTATTTCTCGTAGACGAAGACTTCCCGCGGGTTTTCGCTGGCGCGGTGAAATACGTAGGCGTGGTTGCCTTCTTCGGCGCGTACCTGCGGGGCGATCTCGGCAACGGCTTTCTCGAAAGCCTGTTCCTGGCCTTCGCGAATGGTCAGTCGGGCGGTCAGTGTGATCATGCGGTGTCTCCTTCGCGGGTGTGAGCTAAACGCCGAGCGTATCAGAAGTGTCTGCGGGTGTGGGCTGAAACGGCCCCCGCCTCGGCGAGCCCGGTTCCGCTTTGCGTTACGGCTGCCAGGATGCCCCTGAATCCAATAGCCGGGGGTGATCTCCCTGACGCAGAGTGACGACGGGCCAGTTTTGTTCGTTCGCTACTGCCGCCAACCGGGTATCGGGGTCCACGGCCACGGCGCGACTGGTTCGGTTCAGCAAGGGCAGATCGTTGTGCGAGTCTGAATAGAAGATGCTTTCTGCCAGGCTTTGCTCCCGGCCTTCCAGCCACTGCGTGAGTCGCTCGACCTTGCCTTCCTGAAAGCACGGTGTGCCGGCCACCCGCCCGGTGTAGCGGCCGTCGCGCTGTTCGGGTTCGGTGGCCAGCAAATTGTCTATGCCCAGCAGTCGGGCGATGGGCGCGGTGATGAAGCTGTTGGTGGCGGTAATAATCAGCAGTTGATCGCCCCGCTGGCGGTGCGTGTTGAGCAGGGCGGTGGCCGCAGGCAGCATGATGGGCTGTATGTACTGCGCTATAAACTCCTCGCGCCACTGCCTGAGCTGGACCGGGTCATGGGCGGCCAGCGGCGCCAGGGCAAAAGCCAGAAAGGCGTCAATATCCAGCGTACCCGCCTCGTACGCTGCGTAGTGACGGCGGTTTTCCTCCGCATACCAGTGTCCGTCCACAATCCCCCGGGCGACCAGAAACTCGCCCCACAGGTTGTCGCTGTCGCCGCCCAGCAGCGTGTTATCCAGATCGAAGATGGCCAGCGCCATGGTGGTCTCCCGTGCCGTGTGTGCTGCGTTTGCCTGCCGGCGCGAGCTTACCCGAGCGGGCCCCGGGTGCGCCAGTGGTCACGGCCTGTCGCGTGCCTGAGGGGTTCTCCGGTATGCTGGTATGCATGGTGCAACCAACCTTGCAGGTAGTGGGTCAGTGATTGACGCAGACGGGTTCCGGCCCAATGTCGGCATCATCCTGAGCAATGACCACGGGCAGGTCATGCTGGCGCGGCGCATCGGCCAGAATGCATGGCAGTTCCCGCAGGGTGGCATTCGTGCCAGTGAAAGTGCCGAGGAGGCGTTGTTCCGGGAGCTCGGCGAGGAGGTCGGGCTGTCGCGCGACGCCGTTGAAGTGCTGGGCTGCACCCGGGGCTGGTTGCGCTACCATCTGCCGCGTCGTTTCATCCGTCGCCACAGTCAACCACGCTGCATCGGTCAGAAGCAGGTCTGGTACATGCTGCGTTTTGTGGGCGACGAGTCGGAGCTGCGTTTCGATCTCGGCGAAACCCCCGAGTTTGATTCCTGCCGCTGGGTCGACTACTGGCGTCCCGTAGACGAGGTCATCTTTTTCAAGCGCCACGTCTATCGCCAGGCTCTGGAAGAACTGGCCCCGCTGTTATTCCCCCACGGGCCACCCGCTCCGCCGCAGCGACGGCCGGGTTTGCGCGGAAACCGGTAACTTCCGGTTTTCTGCCTGACGTTTTCAGTGTTCAGTGTTGCGGGCGGGTAGATCACCCTGATCCCTGCTGCCCGCTCGATCCCCGATGGTTTTAGACGTGTTCCAGGTCTGTGTTTGCGGCTTCTTTTGGCCATCCTGTTGCAAACGCGAATCGTTCTCATTACGATTCGCGTTCTCAATCGCCAGCAGCCGTTTTAGCGCGCTTGAAGGAGAGGAGGCCACCGGGAGCACCTGTTGGCTGCCTGACACCCTATTGAATCGGGAGAAGATCCATGTTGAGTACGACCATGATCACGCGGGCGTGGCTGCCCGGGCTGGTGTGCCTGGCCATGGCATTTGGCGCCGGGGCGCAGGACAATGCGGCTGCCGCCGATGACGGTGAGGCGTCGCCGCGGGTGCTGGATCGCATGGTCATTACCGGCACAGCCGGGGCGATTGAGGAAATCCCGGGTTCGGCGCACGCGCTGGATGCCGAGGATCTGGATCGCCACAGTTACAGCGATATACACCGTGTGCTGCGCGAGATCCCGGGGGTCAATATTCTCGAAGAGGACGGCTTCGGGCTGTTCCCCAATATCGGGCTGCGCGGCACCCGGCTGGAGCGCAATACGCGCATCACGGTGATGGAAGACGGCGTACTGATTGCGCCTGCGCCCTACAGCGCGCCGGCGGCGTATTATTTCCCGCAGACGGCGCGTATGAGCGGCGTGGAAGTGCGCAAGGGTTCCTCCGCCATCCAGTACGGACCCTACACCACGGGCGGCGCCATCAACATGCTCTCCACGCCTATCCCCGATCGCGCTTCGGCGCGCGCCGACCTGATGATGGGCGGGCATGACGGACGCCGCACCCACGTCTGGGCCGGTGATTCCAGCGGCCAGTGGGGCTGGCTGATTGAAGGTCATGGCGCCAGCAGCACCGGCTTCAAGCGTCTCGACCAGGTCACCGACGGCGCCCAGTCGCGGCCCAATGCGCCGCGTCCGGATACCGGCTTTGATACGCAGAACGTGGTCGGCAAGCTGCGCTGGAACGCCACCGACGGGCCCGTGTATCAGGACGTAGAGCTCAAGCTGGGCTTTGATGACCGCACTGCAAACGAGACCTATCTGGGGCTGACGCGCGCGGATTTCGATGACCAGCCGTTCCGTCGCTACCGTGGCTCGCAGCTGGATCAGATCAACACCGACCATCAGCAATACCAGCTGCGACACTACATCGAGCCGGCGGCCAGTGTGGATGTGACCACCACCGTGTATCGCCACGACTTTGCGCGCAACTGGTACAAGTTGCATGCGGTACAAAATGCGCCGGGCGGCGGTTTCGAGGGCATCAGCAGCATTCTTGATGATCCCGCCAGCTTTGCCGATGCCATGGACTGGATCAGGGGCGCCGGCGGCACCGATCTGCTGGGTAATGTGCGCGCCAATAATCGCGAATACTACGCGCACGGCGCGCAAACGCAGATCGGCTATTTCTTCAACACCGGTGCGGTTGCGCATGAGCTGGAGGTCGGCCTGCGCTACCACGTGGACGAGGAAGATCGATTTCAGTGGGAAGACAGCTTCCGCATGGACAACGGGGCCATGATCCTGGTCCGGCCCGGCGATGAGCAGGGCGCCGAAGGCAATGCCCGCAGCGGCATTCCCGGCACCACCACCAACCGCGTGACCGATGCGCGGGCGCTCGCCGTGTCGGTGCAGGACACCATGCGCTTTGGCCGCTGGACGCTGACCCCGGGGTTGCGCTTTGAGAACATCAAGACCGAGCGCACCGATTTTGATACCGGTACGCCCAGGCCGCGTACCGTCACCGGCGAGCAGTCCGATACCACCACGGTGTGGTTGCCGGGGCTGGGAGCGACCTATCAGCTTACGCCCGCCGTGCGTGTGCTGGCCGGGGTTCACCGGGGCTTCGCCCCCACCGGCGCGGACCCCGATGTGCCTGCCGAGAAGAGCTGGAACTTCGAAGCCGGCGCACGCTACCGGGCCGGTTTGTGGCAGGCGGAGGCCATCGGCTTCTTTACGCGCTACGAGAACCTGGTCGGCGTGTGTACGGCCTCCAGCGGCGGTGGCTGCACCATCGGCGATCAGTTCGACGGTGGCCGTGTCAATGTCATGGGGCTGGAAACTTCAGCCGCCTATGACCTGGGGCGTGCCGCCGGTCTGGCGGTGGGCGTGCCCGTGCGTCTGGCCTGGACGTGGACCGACAGCGAATTCCGCAACGCCTTCAACAGCGATTTTGCGGAGTGGGGTGTGGTCGAAAAGGGCGACGAGTTGCCGCAGATTCCCGAGCATCAGCTCAACCTGGGCATCGGCGTGGTCAGCGACGCATGGCAGGCGAACCTGAATGCCAGCTATGTGGCCGAAACCCGTGCGGTGGCCGGCAGCGGTGCCATCCCCGACGCCGAGAAGATCGACAGCCGTCTGTTGTTCGACGTCTCCGGTGAATACCGGGTGCACAGCAACGCACGGTTGTTCGCCAGTGTGGAAAACCTGCTGGACGAGGCCTACCTCGCCGCGCGGCGGCCCGCCGGCACACGGCCGGGTATGCCGCGCACCGGCTGGGTCGGCGTCAAGCTGGATTTCTGAGCGTTGGGGCAACGCCGGGCCATGCATCACGGCCCGGCCTTTCCTTTTGGCCGTCGGGAACACCGGCAGCCACACTTGGTCACAGACATATGCGGAATGAGAATGGTATTGACAATCATTCTCATTAAGCGGGAAAATAAACGCCTGCGCTTTTTGCGTGACGGAGTCCTCATGTACGTTTGCATTTGCCATGCAGTCACTGACAAGCAGATACGACGCGCAGTCGACAATGGCGTGCGCACCTACGGTGAACTGCGCACGCAGCTGGGCGTGGGTGGCTGCTGCGGCCGGTGCAAATCATGCGCCTGCCAGGTGCTGGATGAATGCGTGGCGGATGCCCGCACAACGGGCGATAATGTAGCCGGTCTGTGTACACCGCTGGCGGTGTGAACGCCCTGCCTGCCTGATTGTCCGACTCTTGTACAGGTGCCTTGCGTGCGATGCGGCGGCAGTGTGAGCGTCCGCCGCTGGCCCGCGCACGCCACGACGCGTTAATATGGACGCGTGCTTATACCAGCATTGGGGAGTCCTGTTTCATGAAAGGCGACAAAAAGACGATTGATTACCTCAACAAGGCGATTACCGCCGAGCTGACCGCCATCAACCAGTATGTGCTGCATTCCCGCATGCTCAAGGACTGGGGCGTCAACAAGCTCGGTGACAAGGAGTTCGAGGAGTCCATCGACGAGATGAAGCACGCCGATGCCTTTATCGAGCGTGTGCTGTTCCTCGGTGGCTTGCCCAACCTGCAGGACCTGAACAAGCTCAAGATTGGCGAAGACGTCGCCGAAGTGTTGCGCTGTGATCTGGACCTCGAGCACGAAGGCCGCAAGTTGTACGCGGAAGCCGTGGCTTACGCCGAGTCGGTGGGCGACTACGTGACGCGTGACCTGTTTGCCAGGGTGCTGGCAGACGAGGAAGAGCATATCGACTTCCTGGAAACCCAGCTTGAGCTGATCGAGCGCGTGGGCATACAGAACTATACCCAGTCGATGATGTAACGCCGGTACCGCCGTAGTCGGTCAAAGGCCGCACGCATGTGCGGCCTTTTTGGTACGCAGCGCTGGATGCACCGGTGCTTGCTTGTGCTGCGACGGTTCCGTCCGCCGCCCGGGAAGGCCTGCTGTTGGAAAAACGCACCCAAAGTCTGCTTGCGTTGCACGTCGGGATGCTGGTGCTCGGCGGCACGGCGCTGTTCGCCAAGCTGATTGATCTGCCGGCGCTGGATATCACGGCGTGGCGCAGCGTTTTTGCCGCCGCCGCCCTGTTGTTGCTGCTACTGGTCACCGGGCTGGATTTCCGCCTGCGCCGCTGGCGTGACTACGCTGTGGTTGCAGGGCTGGGCGTGCTGTTCGCCCTGCACTGGGTCACCTATTTCCACGCCATGCAGGTGTCCACCATCGCGGTGGGTATTGTTGCCCTGTTTACCTTTCCGGTAATCACGGTGTTTCTGGAGCCGCTGGTGCAGGGTGGACGTCCGCGCCGCGCCGATATAGCGGGTGCCTTGCTGGCGCTGTTCGGCGTTTATCTCATGGTCCCGGGTTTCTCCCTGGACAGCGAAGTCACCCTGGGGGTGTGCTGGGGGGTGGTTTCGGCGGTGTTGTACGCCACCCGTAACGTGTTGCAGCGACAGTATTTCCGGCACTATCCCGGCAAGGTGGCCATCTTCTGGCAGATTCTTGTGGTGTGGCTGCTCACCATGCCGTTTACGTCCGGCGAAGCGCTGAGCCTCGGCTGGCCGCAATGGGCCCTGATCATCCTGCTCGGGGTGGTCTTTACGGCACTGCCACACACCCTGTTTGCCAACAGTCTGCGGCATTTCCAGGCCACTACCGTGAGTCTGATCAATTGTCTGCAGGTGTTTTACGCGGTCGCCCTGGCCGCGGTGGTCCTGCATGAAATCCCCGAGTTGACGACCGTCGCCGGCGGTCTGCTGATTATAGGCGCGGCGGTGTGGGAATCCCTGCACGCCCTGCGTCGCCCGGCCTGAATCGGGCGCGCGCGGCCGCCGCAGCCCGTACTCAGAACGGTTTGACCACGGCGAGAATCAGAATGGCCACCAGCAGCACTGCGGGAATCTCGTTGATCAAACGATAAAAACGGTCGCTGCGGCCGTTGAGTCCGTGGCGAAAATCCTGCATCAGCTGCCAGCACCACACGTGAAACACCACCAGGGCGAGCACCAGCAGAAGCTTCAGCCACAGCCAGCCGCTGCCAGGCGGCAAGGGCCACCACCAGCCCAGCATCAGCCATACGCCCAGCACAATGGTGCCTGCCGCACCCATGGTCATGATGGCGAACAGCCGCTTTTCCATGGTGCAGAAACGCAGCCGTCCGGCGGTATCACTGGTGGTGGCGTGGTAGACATACAGCCGTGGCAGGTAGAGCAGGCCAGCGAACCAACTGACCATGAAAAACAGGTGAAAAGCCTTGATCCATAGCATGAGGGGTCTCCTTGGCGCGCCGAGGCAAATAAATCCGCGTTTCCTTAACGGTAGCTGCTTTCTATATCCTCGCGCGTGAGTACGCCGTAAACGCGGCTGCTGCCGGGTGTGTCGGGGTTCTCCACGAACACCGCTTCACCGTCATTATCATTAATGATTTCGAAAGCTTCCTGCAAGGTGGCGCGCAGATGCACCGGCCAGGCTTCGCGCCGAAGCCCGGGGATGGCCAGCAGATCGATTTTTTCGGGTTCTTCGTCATCCGCCGGAGCCGCCTCGTTCTCCGCCAGATAATGGGCCAGGTCGGCGGTAGGCAACAAAAAGGCGCTGTCCCGCTCGGGCTCGCGAATCAACAGCCAGCGCGGTTTGCGAGCGACCAGGTCGTGGCCCTGCCGGCGACTGACTTCACGCGAAACCACCCGCACATTGCTCTCCATGGCGCTGGCTACGCCGACCCGGCGCAATGATTGCGCCACCGGGTCATTGCGGTAGTCCAGTCCGCGCAGACGCATCAGACGCAGATAGACCGGCGGCTTGCGCATGACGCGTCGCGTTACCAGCATGGCCGTGACCACGGTGAGCATGCCCGGTAACAGAATGTTGGGGTTGGCCGTGAGTTCAAGCATGGAAATCAGTGCGGCCAGCGGCGCCTGCAGGGTGGCGCCCATCATGGTGGCCATGCCCAGCAGGGCGTAAAATCCGGGGTCCGATGTGTAGCCGGGGGCGAAGTGGGCGCCGATAATGCCCATGGCGATGCCGGCGGCGCCACCGATGACCAGCGTGGGGCCGATCAGCCCGGCGGGTACGCCGAAGCCGATGGCAGCGGTGGTGGCCACCAGCTTGGCCACCACCAGCGTGATGGCCAGGGCGATGCCCAGTTCGCCGATCAGGGCCTTGTTGAGTACGTCGTAGCCTATACCCATGATTTCGGGCACGGCCGCGCCGCACAGGCCGGCGATGACACCGGCCGCGGCCAGGCGCTGCCAGCGGGGGCGCTGCGGCAAACGGCGGCCGAAGAACTCCAGCAGGGACACGAAAACGCCGGCCAGAATGCCGATGACCACGCCGAAGGCAATCAGGTAGGGGATTTCGACCAGTGAGCCGAGGTCCATGGGCGGGACCTCAAAGACCACGGCGGAGCCGAAGACCATGCGTGTGATGATGGTGGCGGCGACCGCGGCAAGAATCACCGGTGCGAAGCCGAAGATGGTGTACTCCATCAGCACCACTTCCATGGCGAAAATGACGCCGGCCAGCGGGGTGTTGAAGGAGGCTGCAATGGCCGCCGCGGTACCGCAGGCAACCAGCGTGCGGATGCTGTTATTGGGCAGCCCGAGGCGCTGGGCCAGCTGGCTGGCGCTGGCCGCGCCCAGGTGAATGCCGGGCCCTTCACGACCGACCGAGTTGCCCGAGATAATGGCCATGGCGCCGCCGAAGAACTGGATGATGGCATTGCGCATGGGCAGATGGCCCTGATGATAGGCCAGGCGCTCCATGACGTGAATCACGCCGACCTGGTCGCCGGGGCGCATCAGGCGCCGGAAAATCAGCCAGAACAGCATCAGCCCGGCCAGTGGCAGTACCAGGCGTATATACCAGGGCAGAACCGAGTAGTCCTCGCTGCCGGCGCCCATCAACGCGCCCTGGCCCAGCTCGATGAGCAGTCTGAAGGCGATGATCACCAGCGCGGTGAGAATCCCGGTGATCAGGCCAAGCAGCGCCATCTGCACAATGGCGTCACCATGCGCCACGCGTAGCCGGAAGTTCTCCATGCCGCGGGCCACGCGTTGTCGGAAGGAGTAGCGCATGGGCGAATTATGCCAGAAGCCCGCCTGTGCGGGTATTTGTCGGGCGCGCGACGAATAGATCAGCGTTTCCTTAATCCTTAATTTCATGGGCTGGTTTGCGATATCCTGTGCGGCTGCGCCGGGCGGATGCTCCGGGCCCCGATTGGCTAAACCGCCATGTATAGTCCCCGCACTGTGTAGCGAAGGCCCGGAAACAGCCGCAATGGTAGGCAATGCAGCCACGGCAGGGTATGCTCGCGGATGGTGTCTGGAGCGCAGCGAACGGGTTGGCGTTTCCTCAAGGCGCCAGCCACTTCAGTTTTGCAGCCAGGGTAACGGGTCATGATCAAGGCCGGCATCGTCGGAGGCACGGGTTACACCGGTGCGGAGCTGCTCCGCCTGTTGGCGGTGCACGGTGGCGTGGAGGTGACTGTCATTACCTCGCGGCAGGAAGCCGGACGCGCGGTTGCGGACCTGTACCCCAGCCTGCGTGAAGTGGTGTCACTGGAATATTCCGAGCCGTCGCTGGAGTTGCTGTCGGCCTGTGATGTGGTGTTCTTTGCCACACCGCACGCGGCGGCCATGCACGGCGTGCCTGAACTGCTTGAGGCCGGTGTGCGGGTGGTGGATCTGTCGGCCGATTTTCGCCTGCGTGACGCGGATCTGTGGGCGCGCTGGTATGGTGAGGCGCACGCCTGCCCGGAGCTGATCGCCGAGGCTGTGTACGGCCTGCCCGAAATCAACCGACAGGCGCTGCGCGACGCTCGCCTGGTCGCGTGCCCCGGCTGTTATCCGACTTCCGTGTTGCTGGGTTTTCTGCCGCTGGTGGAAGCCGGGCTGATCGACCTGTCACGCCTGATCGCCAGTGCGGCCACCGGTGTCAGTGGCGCCGGGCGCAAGGCCAGCGTGGCCATGTTGCATGGCGAGACCTCCGAGTCGTTCAAGGCCTATGGTGTGGCGGGGCATCGCCATTTGCCGGAGATCCGCGAAGTGCTGGCCACGGTGGCCGGCCAGCGCCCCGGGTTGACCTTCGTGCCACACCTGGTTCCCATGAATCGCGGTATTCACGCGACGTTGTTCGGTTGGGTGCATGATCAGGGCGTGGATTTGCAGCAGCTCTACGAGCAGCGTTATGCCGATGAGCCCTTTGTGGATGTGTTGCCCGCCGGCAGTATGCCGGAGACGCGCACCGTGCGCGGCATCAATATGTGCCGGCTGGCCGTCCACCGTGCGCCTGAACTGGACGGCCAGGTGATCGTGCTGTCGGTGATTGATAACCTGGTCAAGGGCGCCGCCGGACAGGCTGTGCAGAATATGAATATAATGTTCGGTTTTGACGAGCGCGACGGGCTTGTGGGCGGAGGATGGTTGCCGTGATCGCAGGACATGGAGAAGCGGGCGTTGCCGCGCCACATAGTGGCGCGATAGTGAGCGTGTGTGATCGTTCGGGAGGGCGGCAGTGAGCAAACGATCCACTATGGTGGTGCGCCCCTATGATCC
>SLLK01000143.1 GCA_007134115.1 Gammaproteobacteria bacterium
CTAAGGCTACGACGCTCCTGAACGGGCGTTGAAGCACTCGGCGGACGACACGCGGAGCTACCTGGCGTGGGCCCTGCGCAACGCGCATGGCCACCAGGAGGGTCACGTCTACGTGCGCGACTTCCACGACGGGTGGGTGGTCTACGAGCGCGAGTGGATGGTGGGCGACACCTTCAACGAGGAGACGCTGCGCCGGACCTACACCATCGACGCCAACGGCGAGGTCACGCTCGGGGACGACGTGGAGGAGGTGCGTCCGATCCACCGCACCGCCTACCAGCCGGTGCGCGCCTTCCTCACCGAGGTCAACGGCAAGACGATCCTCACCGGGCCCGCCAACGCGCTGCTCGAGAAGGCGATGACCGGCCACCCGAGCGTGCTGTGGATGAAGGGCCGCTTCGTCGGCGCCGAGCAGGCCAACCGCAACGGCGCGCTCTGGACGACCGGCGACCTCGAGATGGGCGAGCCCAGCGTGAAGTTCGGGCCGCTCAACTGGCTGCACTCCGAGCGCCACATCATCGGTGCCATCGCGGAGAGCGCCCTGGTGCGTCCCACGCCGCTCCAGGTCGAGGCCGCGAACGAGCTCACCCAGCCCTACATCGCGGCAGCGAGCGCGATCTGGCGCTGGATCTGGCCGCAGGAGTCGGCCGTCATCGAGCAGGCCAGCGACCAGGGCAAGCTCTGGTACTCGATGGAGTGCATCAGCGAGCGCGTCCACTGCGGCGAGGGCTGCGGTGCCTACTCCTACATCGACGTGGTGAAGGCGTCCGAGCAGGTCTGCGATCACGTCAAGCAGAAGCAGACCACCCGGCGCTTCGAGAACCCGACCTTCCTCGGGGGCGCAGCGATCGTGCCGCCGATCCGGCCGGGCTGGGGCGACGCCAACGCCGAGCTGGTCAAGGAGGCTGCCAGCCACGCCGAGAAGGCGTACGAGCAGGCGGGCCAGCCGGACATGAAGTCGTCCGAGTGGGAGCTGCTCATGGGGCAGGTGCTCAGCTACGCCAAGGGGGGCCAGGCATGAACGTCAACGTGACGCAGGTCTTGCTCATCATCGTGCTGGTGCTGCTCATCGTCATCCTCGCCCGGGGGATCTGAACTTCACGACGCCCCCAACGGGCGTTGGCACTGCATTGTCGCGCCATCAGTGTCGATTGGATCACTGATGGAACCCTCGGTGAAGCAAGCACACGACGAACTCCTGGCAGCCATGCCTCCGGGAGCTCGTCATGCGGGCTGTCCCATCTGTGGGACCGAGGGCATCACCCATGCACAGGAGGTGGCTCGCGTGACGGACACGCGCAAGTACAGCCAGGAGGAGCATGAGGCGATCCTGACCGACGCCGTTCGTCGCGAGGTCGCCTCTGCCACGGAGACCAAGGACTCCCGGATCTCGGAGCTCGAGCAGCAGCTCGACGTCCTCGAGTCCGAGAAGGCCGCTCTGGAACAGGCCAAGTCCGACGCCGAGAAGGCGTTTGAGGACTACAAGGCTGACCAGGAGCGCCAGCGCGAGGTCGCGGAGCGCAAGGATGCCCGCGTCACTGCGATCAAGGAGGTGACCGCCCACGACCTGCCCGACTCCTACTTCACGGACGAGCGGGTGACCCGGTGGGCGGAGATGGCCGAGGAGGACTTCGAGGCGCTGGTCGAGAGCCAGGCCGAGGCGTCCGTCGCGGCACTGACCTCCGAGGAGGCCAAGGAGCTTGCTGGTCTCGAGGGTGACGCGCGTCGCGCGAAGCTGGTCGAGGTCATCGGCAAGCGCAAGGAGTCCGCGAACGACCAGGGCACGCCCCCGGCCGAGCGTGAGACCGCCGCCTTCTCGGGTGGCGTCATCCCGTCGTCGCGTGAGAACGCCGACGACGGCACCCAGCCGACCCACCTGAGCACGTGGCTGAACCGCCGCGCTGCCCAGGGCTGACCGAAGGGAGCACTGAACATGGCCAGCGACTACGGCCTGAACTTCGGGTTCCGACGCAGTGACGAGTCGCTTCGTGTCGCGGAGGGTCGGTTCAAGACCCCCACGGGCGAGGCGGGCGAGATGCTGCTCGGTTCCTGCGTCGAGATCGACCCCAACGAGACCGATGGGCCTCTGGGCTCCGGGCGGCTGCGTCAGGCCGCTGCGGGAGTCGAGCCGCGCCCCGGTATCTGCGGGCTCCTCCTCCAGGAGGAGATCATGATCCGCTCGCTCTACGAGCACGAGCAGGTCGACTCCTTCCAGATCGGCGTCTCGAAGCCGGACAAGCTGTCGGTCATCACCAACGGCCCCGGCGTCAAGGTCTGGTTCCGCAACACGCCGCAGCAGGACCGCGCCGACGGCCGTGTGATCCCTGCGGTGACCATCGTGGACCTCACCGGGGTCTCGGTCGGTACCGGGCTCGAGTGGGACGGCACCCAGTGGGTCGCCGCCGACGCGGGCGGGGTGCACATGGAGGTCACCTTCGTGGACACCGACAACGAGTTCGTCGAGGCGACCCTGCTTCGCTGACCCCAGGGAGGTTCAGAAGTGAGTGCAACGACCGCCAAGGCGCTGATCCAGCACCGTGGCTCGCTCGACCTCTGGGGTCGCAACCGCGACTCGCTGGCCGAGCATGCCGCGTTGAAGGAGAAGCTCAACCAGGAGGCCCGGGACA
>SLLK01000058.1 GCA_007134115.1 Gammaproteobacteria bacterium
CGCCGTGATGACGGTGCCGTGCGCTGGCTTTCCAGTCATGGTCGTATTACGCGGGACGATCAGGGGCGGCCCATGCGCTGGGCAGGCATGGACTGGGATGTGACCGAACGGCGTGAAGCCGAAGAACAGCTGAGGCTGTGGGCCGAGGTATTTCGTACCACCAGCGAGGCCGTGGCTATCGCCGACGAGAGCGTTCGCATCGTGGAAGTGAATGCGGCATTCGAACGGTTGACGGGTTACTCGCGCGAGCAGGCGCTGGGTCGCGGTCTGGATCTGCTCGACTCCGCTTACCATGATGAGGCCTTCTACGCGGCCCTGCGCGAGCAGGTGCGTCGCCATGATCACTGGCAGGGCGAAATCTGGCATCGTCGACGTGACGGTACGCTGCATCCGGACTGGATGGTCATCAATACGGTGCGCAATGACGCGGGCAACATCTCCCACTACATCGTGGTGTTCTCGGATATCAGCAATCTCAAGGAGAGCGAGCGCCGTATCGAGCGTCTGGCGCGTTTCGATGAACTGACGGGGCTGCCTAATCGAGCCGAGTTCATGGCGCGCCTGGAGCGGGCGCTGGCCGCCCGGGGTGAACAGGAAAAGCAGATCGCTGCCCTGTTTATGCTTAATCTGGACGGATTTGCCAGAATCAACCAGAGCTTCGGCCACGAGGCGGGTGACCGGCTGCTGCGGTCGGTGAGTGAACGCCTGCGTCGCGCGCATCCGGCGCTGGCTTGCGCAGGCCGCCTGAGCGGTGATGGTTTTGCCGCCTTTGCAGCACCGCTGGATGATTCCGATGGTATCACCGAGATGGCCAACGCCTTGCTCGGTGCCTTGCATGAGCCCTTTTTTATCGGCGGTCAGCCGGTGCATGTAGGCGCCAGTCTGGGTATCAGTCTGGCGCCCACCGATGGGGAAACCGCGCGCCAATTACAGCAGGCTGCCGACAGCGCGCTGACCGATATGAAGAAATCCGGGCGCGGCAGTTACCGCTACCATACCGCAGACATTTCCAACCGTGTGCGCGAGTCGCTGGCGCTGGAAGAAGACCTGCGCGTCGCGCTGCGCGAGGATCAGTTGCGGTTGCATTTTCAGCCGCAGGTCTCGCTGCAAAGCGGCGAAGTGAATGGCCTGGAGGCGCTGGTACGGTGGCAGCATCCAGAGCGGGGTCTGCTGCAGCCGGCCGCCTTTATTCCCCTCGCCGAACGGGCGGGGCTGATCGGTGCAGTGGGCGCATGGGTGTTGCGTGCGGCGGCGCAGGAAATGGTCAGTGGCGTGCTTGCCGCCTGGCCGAAGCTGCGGGTGGCGGTGAATCTGTCCGGCGTTGAGGTGGAAAGTGCCGAGCTTGCCACTCAAGTGGCGAGCATTCTGGAGCAAACCGGCTGTCCCGGTGAACGGCTGGAACTGGAACTGACTGAAACCCTGCTCATGCGCGATCCCGAGCGTACCGCTCGCACCTTTGCCCGGCTCAAGCGGCAGGGGGTGCAGATTGCTATCGATGATTTTGGCACCGGTTACTCCTCGCTGAGTTATCTGCAGCGTTTTCCGCTGGATCGCCTCAAGATCGACCGTGCCTTCGTGGCGGATATTCCCGGGCGGGCGCAGGGCGAGGCCATCGCCCGGACAATTGTGGCTCTGGCGCACGGCCTGGGGCTGCGGGTGACTGCGGAGGGGGTGGAAGCCGAGTCGCAATTGAACCGGCTGCGCGAATTCGGCTGTGATGAAGCGCAGGGCTTCCTGTTCAGTGCCGCGGTGCCTGCTGAAGCGCTGGATGCGGTGCTCAGCGAGATCAGCTCTGCCTGGCAGACTTTGGCGGGATAGACCTGCCACGATGTTCGCCTGATTGGGTCAGGCGCGGGTGACGGGTGATTCGCTACTTGCATGGGAGGTTTTATGGCGCCTTTGCCTGCCCGGGGCCTGGATCGTGCGACGATCCTGAGCCGCCTCGCGGATTATCGCCAGGACAATCTGGATACCCATGGTGGCCGTACGTGGGCCTATGTCTACGATCATGGCAAGGAGGCCACCGACGCTATTGCGGCGGAAGCCTACTTTGCCTGCCTGCACGAGAACGGACTGGACCCCACAGTTTTCCCGAGCGTGTTGCACCTGGAGAATGAACTGATCGGCATCGCCGCCGCGCATCTGGGTGGAGATCGCGCCACCGTAGGCAACTTCACATCAGGCGGCACCGAAAGCTGCATGCTGGCGGTCAAGGCGGCCCGTGATTTCGCCAGGGCGGAACGCGGCATCGCGCAGCCCGAACTGGTGCTGCCCGAGACCGCGCATGCGGCCTTTCACAAGGCCGCGCACTACTTCGATATGTCCGTGGTCGCGGTGCCTGTCGATCCCGACACTTTCCGGGTCCGCCCTGAACGTGTGGCCGAGGCCATCAATGCACACACGGCACTGGTGGTCGCTTCCGCGCCCGGCTATGCGCACGGCGTGGTCGATCCGATTCCCGAGATCGCGGCGGTCTGCGCTGAGCGCAATGTACTGCTGCACGTGGACGCCTGCGTGGGCGGCTGGATGTTGCCGTACTTGCGCCGTCTGGGCGTCAGTATGCCGGACTTCGATTTTTCCGTGCCCGGCGTGACCTCCATGTCCATGGACCTGCACAAGTTCGCCTATACGCCCAAGGGCGCCTCACTGGTGCTCTACCGGGACGCCGCGCTGCGCCGTCACCAGCTCTACGCGTGTGCCTCGTGGGCCGGCTACACCGTCATCAATGCCACCATACAATCGACCAAGTCCGCCGGTCCCCTGGCCGGAGCCTGGGCCACGCTGCATCACCTGGGTGACGACGGGTACCTGGCGCTGGCGCGTGACACCCTGGACGCGACGCAGCGACTGCTTGAGGGTGTGGCGGCGATTCCCGGGCTGCGCATTCTGGGCCAGCCGGAAATGAGCCTGTTCAGCTTTACCGCCGATGGGTTCAGCGTCTTCCCCATAGTCGATGAGATGAAAACGCGCGGCTGGTATGTGCAGCCGCAGCTGGCTTTTGGCTGCTCGCCGGAGAATATTCACCTGACCGTCACCGCCATTTCCGCGCAGCGCGTGGAGGCCATGCTCGCAGATTTGCGCGAGTGCACGGCGATCGCGCAAGCGCAGCCGCGTGATCCGCAACGCGAGGAACTGTTGGCCCATCTCGGTCAACTCGACCCCGGCGATTTCACCCCCGAGCTGTATGCGCAAATGCTGGGTATGGCCGGGCTGGACGGGCAGGCGTTGCCTGCGCGCATGGCCGACATCAATGCCATCATGAACGTGCTGCCGCCCGCCCTGCGCGAGCAACTGCTGGTGGCTTTTCTCAACGACCTGTATCGCCCGCCGCAGTAGGGGGTGCTCCGTCGCGGGGCGGGGGTGCGGCCAGCGCGAGCAGCGCCGCCACCACGGTCGCCGTAGCCAGCATGCCGCCGATGGTGGCGACTGCCCAGCCGCGATCCAGCAGCCACCCCAGCAACACCGGCGCCACCGCGGTGGATACCACCATCGCCGCCTGGGCAACTGCCCGGATGGCGCCCAGGTACCGCGTGCCGTAGCGTTCCGGCCAGATCGCGCCGCTGGCGGTGGCCACGCCGCCCACCGTCATGCCGGTCAGAGCGAGGTAGACAAAAGCGGCCCACACGGGAGGTACTGCAGCCAGTACCGTCAGGCCGGCCGCCATGGGGATCAGCGCCAGGGCCAGGCCACGGTGTGCGCCGATGCGATCAACCAGCGGGCCGGCCACCCCCAGCGCCAGCAGGTGCCCGGCAGCAAATCCGGTAAACGCTGTGGCAACCAGCTCCAGCGGCCAGTCTCTGGCCTGTGCCAGGGCGGCTTGATGGAAAAGCACTGCAGTGACCACAAAGGGCGCGGCCAGAACGGCCGGCAACAGCATATACAGGCCGGGGTCGCGTAACGCCTCGCGACGCGTGAAATGACGCGGCCCCGAGGGCGTGGCCACACTGCTGCTGTGCACCGGCGCGCCGCTGCGCCGGGCGAGCGCGAGCAGTGAGGGCAGCACGACCAGGATCAGCAAGGCCGCCGCTACCAGCCACGGCGCGCGCCAGCCGGCAAGACCGAGCAGCACCAGCGCCGCCAGCGGCAGGCAGGCCTCGGCCAGCGGGATACCGGTGGCGGTAATAGCGATGGCCTTGCCGCGATTGACGCTGAAGTAGCGTCCCGCCGTGGTCATGGCCAGATGGGCAATGAGTCCCTGACCGCCAAAGCGGATCAGCACAAAGCCCAGCGTCAGCACGGCTGCGTGCGGCGCCAGGCCAATAGTGAGGCAGCCCAGCGCCAGCAACAGCACCGCTACCGTCGCCACGCGCTCCAGTGGCCAGCGGTCGGCCCAGGTACCGGCGCGCAGTAACAGGGCGGCGGAAAATACTGTGGCCAGGCTGTACAGCGTGCCGTAGGCGGTGTGCGAAAGCCCGAAGGCGGCGCGGATCTCGCCGCCGAACACGGCAATAAAGAAGGTCTGCCCGAAGCCGGACGTCGCCATCGCCAGCACGCCGAAGGCCAGCACGTGACGGTTGGACCATAAGGGGCGCGACGAATAGATCAGCGTTTCCTTGAAGGTTTAATTGCGTGAATCACGGGCTCCAGGTATACGCCGACTGCAGGCCCAGCGGCAGCCCCAGCGCCCAGTAACCCAGCAAGAGCAGCGTCCAGGCGATCAGGAATGCGACCGAGTACGGCAGCATCAGGCTGATCAGGGTGCCGATGCCGGCGCCACTGTAATACCGCTTGCAGTACACCACCACCAGCGGGAAGTAGGGCATCAGGGGGGTGATGATGTTGGTGGCCGAATCACCTACCCGGTAGGCTGCCTGGGTGAGTTCGGGCGCGATGCCCAGCCCCATCAGCATGGGCACCAGGATGGGCGCCAGCAGCGCCCACTTGGCCGAGGCTGAACCGATGAACAGATTGGCCAGGCCGGTGAGCAGGATCACGCCGACGATGGTGACCTGCGCCGGCAGGTCCAGCGCGCGCAGACCCTCGGCGCCGTAGACCGCCACCAGCAGGCCCAGGTTGGAACGGGCAAAGGCATCAATGAACAGCGCGGCGAAGAAGGCCAGCACGATGTAGTAGCCCATGCCCGACATGGCCCGGCTCATGCCGTCCACCACGTCGCGATGACCGGCAATGGTGCCGGCAAGATAGCCGTAGACCAGTCCCGGGATCAGAAACAGCAGGAAGATCAGGGGCACAATGGATTGCATCAGCGGCGCGTCGAAGGATGTGATCTCGCCATCCGGTGCGCGCAAGGCTGAATCGGCAGGCAGCATGGCGACCACCAGCAACGCCATGCCCACGCCGGCGGCCGCCGCGGCGCCGCACAGACCGCGCTTCTCCAGTGCTGAAAGTGCTTCCATGCGCGGCGCCTCATCGGCGCCGTCACCGTCCACCGGGGTGTCGCGCAGGCGCGGTTCTATGATGCGTTCGGTGATGTACCAGCCCAGCGGTACGATCAGCAGGCAGGACACCGCAGTGAACCCGAGGTTGGCCAGCGGGTTGACCTGCAGGGTGTTGTCCATGATGCGCCCGGCCTCCTGGGTAATGCCCTGTAGCAGCGGATCGATGGCAGTGGGCAGAAAACCGGCGCTGAAGCCGCCGGATACACCGGCGAAAGCGGCGGCTATGCCGGCCAGTGGATGCCGTCCGGCAGCCATAAAAATGACTGCCCCAAGCGGAATCACAACCACGTAACCGGCGTCGGCGGCGATGTGGCTGAGGACGCCGACCAGCACCACCCCGGGCGCCAGCCAGCGCCCCGACGAGCCGGCCAGCAGGTGGCGCAGGGTGGCGCGCACCAGCCCGGTATGTTCGGCCACGCCCACGCCGAGCATGGCGACCAGCACGACCCCGAGCGGATGGAAGGTGATGAACGTTTCCACCATCCCGGCCAGAAACGCCGCCAGATTCTCGCCGGTAAGCTGATTGACCACACGCAACGGTTCGTCCGTGCGCGGGTCGGCGAGACCGAAACTCAACTGCGCGAGCACGGCGGACAGCGCCCAGGTGATCAGCAACAGGAAGAAGAACAGGATCGCGGGGTCGGGCAGGCGGTTGCCGCCACGCTCGATGGAGGCAAGGATGCGCTCTATACGGCCACCGTTGTTGTTCATGCTGTCATCCTGGTTGATTCGCACACCGCCGGCGTTGCCACCACCTGCGCCGGACAATGCCGAGCCTAAACAGTCCGCGCCCAATAGTGAAGGAACCGATCAGGGGGGCGACCCTTTGCGCCGCCGCCGCGGTGGGTGTCGGCTGCGTGGCGGGCTGGCGTACACTGCCCCGGCAACGCTTTTCGGGACGAGGAGAACAGTGGTGTCCGAACGCACGGAAATTTTTGTCTCCACCGATATTGAAACCGACGGGTTCATTCCCGCCATCAACTCCATGCTGTCGTTCGGTTCGGTGGCTTTTGACGGCAACGCACAGGTGCTAGACACCTACACGGCCAACCTGCAGACCCTGCCGGAGGGCGAGCAGAACCCGGTCACCATGGAATGGTGGGAACAGTTTCCCGAGGCGTGGGCGAAGACCCGCGCCAACCCGCGCGCGCCACAGGAGGTGATGCCGGAGTACGCGGCGTGGCTGCGGGCATTGCCCGGCAAGCCTGTCTTCGTCGCTTACCCCGCGACCTTCGATTTTTCTTTTATCAACTGGTACCTGGCCCGTTTCGCCGGACACAACCCGTTCGGGTTCGCGGCGCTGGATGTCAAAACCTACGCCATGGCTGTGTTGCAGCGACCCTGGTTTCACGCCACCTCCAGGCAGACGTTGCCCGCGCACTGGTTCGCACCCGATCTTGAGCATACGCATGTGGCGCTCGACGATGCCATGGAGCAGGGCATGCTGTTCATGAACATGCGGCGGGAACATCTGGCCAATACCTGAAATGCCGGGCACCGGTCAGTGTTGTCCGGACTGGACCGGAGCGCGGCACTGATGGGATGATCGAAGAACGTGCACAGACCCGCTCCGGTGATCAAGGCCGGACAGGAGGCCGCAATGAGTTTCGCTATTGTTCGCCAACGGGTGAGTCGCCTGATCCTCCCGCTGGTTCTGGCCACGACCCTTATGAACGTCGCTGTTGCGCGTGATCTGGGCACCGATCCCGACGATCTGGTGGCGGTGGAACTGGCTACGGTGGGCCTTGATCGCATGAGCGGTGCGCCGCTGGTGCTGCTGCGCGAGCCAAAGTCCGGTGATGTGGTGCCGATCATGATCGGTATGGCCGAGGCACAGTCGATTCTGATGGCCATGCATGAAGTGGCGGTGCCCCGGCCCATGACGCACGATCTGATGGGCGCGCTGGTCAGTGCCACCGACGCCCGCCTCAAGCGCGTGTTTGTGGATGACCTGGTGGATGGCACCTACCTGGGCATGCTGGAACTGGAGCTGGATGAGGGGCGTCGCGTGGTACTGGTGGATACGCGCCCCAGTGACGGCCTTGCCCTGGCTATGCGGACCGGGGCCACCATTCATGTCGCGCCCAAGATTCTGCGTGCCGGGGATGACCTGGAATTTGAGGGGCTGGAGGATGATCAGGTGGTCACCGCCATCGGTGTCACCGTGGTGGAGGCCACTGGCGAGCTGCGCGAGGCCATGGCACTGCCGGATACATCCGGTGTGCTGGTCAGTCGCACCACCGGCGCTGCGGCCGAGGCCGGTATTGCCCCGGGCAGCCTGATTGTGGAGGTCAACGACCAGGCGCCCGAAGCGCCCATGGATTTCCTGGACCTGGTGCGCCAGACGCCGTCGGGCGAGAAGGCGCGTATCCGCTACTGGCACGAGGGTGAGGAGCGCGAGGCCGAACTGTCCACCGATGTGCCGGATACCGGTATGACGGGGGAAGAACCCCTGCGCAGTTTATAGGCCGGGGTGACGGGCGTGTTGGGCGGGTGATGCAGTCACCCCGGGGTGAAGGGGCGGTTCAGGTTTTCAGTGTTCAGTCGGTGTGGCGGGGCGGTTGTTGGCATGGTTTTCCAGGCCCGGCAGTATTGAGCCGAAAGTTTTCAGGCCTGCTTGTACGCCCCGACTGACGCGTAGTTTCATTACTTTTCACTTTTCACTTTTCACTTTTCACCGCCCACCGGCGTCACCCGCAACACCTCGCCGTCCGCATGATCTGTCAACACATAGACAGCCCCGTCCGGGCCCTCGCGCACATCACGCAGTCGCCGGTTCAACTCCGTCAGCAGGCGTTCTTCCTCGACCACTTCCTCGCCGTCGAGTACCAGCCGGGTCAGATCACGGCTGGCGAGCCCGGCGATCAGCAGATTGCCTTGCCAGTCCGGGAACCGGTCTCCCTCGTACAGCGCCATGCCGGCAGGGGCCAGCGCGGGCGTCCAGGTGCGCACCGGCGCGGTGACGCCCGGCAGGTGGGTGTGTGGTGAAATGATAGCGCCGTCATAGTTGGGCGCGAAGCTGGTAATGGGCCAGCCATAGTTGTTGCCGGCGGCCAGCAGGTTCAGTTTGTCGCCCCCGCGGGGGCCGTGTTCATGCTGCCAGATTCGATCATTGGCGGCATCGTAGACCAGCCCCTGCACATTGCGGTGGCCGTAGCTGTATATCTCCTGCCGGGCCCCCTCCTTGTCTACAAAGGGATTGTCCTGCGGCACGGAACCGTCGGCATGGATGCGTACGATGGTGCCGGTGTGGCTATCGAGCTTTTGTGACTGTTCGCGATAGTTGAAGCCGTCGCCCAGCGCAATCAGCAGGGTGTCGTCGGGCAGGAACACCATGCGGCCGCCATAGTGCACCGCGGCGCCGCGGGTGGGCGTGGCGCGGAATATCTCCTCGACGTCGATCAGCACGTTGCCGTCCAGTCGTCCGCGCACGACCCGGGTCGTGGTGGCGCCGCGTTCACCATGCGCCAGGGACAAATAGATCAAGCCGCTGTCGGCGTAATCCGGTGCCGGCAGGACCTCCATCAGTCCGCCCTGGCCGGCCACCCAGGCCTCTGGCACCCCGGCAACCGGCTCCGCTTGAACTTCGCCGTCGCGGATGATGCGCAGTCGTCCGGCGCGCTCGGTAACAAGCATGCGGCCATCGGGCAGGAAGGCGATTGACCAGGGATGCTCAAGACCCTCGACTACCGTTTCCACCTGGTAATCGGCAGCAGCGCTGGTCGTGGTTGCCAGCGCCAGGGCGGTCGCCGCAATCATGAGTAAACGACGCAACATGGCCATTCTCCGTGTATGGTACGAATAGTCACCAACCATAGCAGAATATACGGGTTCCGGCTTCGGCTAACCCGGCAGGCTGTAAGGAGGAAAACGTGAACAGGCAAGCCATGATCAGCTCGCTTGGCCGTCATGCCCTGGGCTGGCTGGCCGCGGTCGTGACCGCCACAGCGCTGGGTTCAATCGTCCAGACCCAGTTCAATATGGCCGCCATAAGGGCGCTGGAGGCGCCGGTGCCGCTGACCACCTGGCTGGCTGTCACCCTGCGGGATCTTGCCGGTTTCGGCTCGTTCTACGGCATTGCCGTGGCGGTGGCCCTGCTGATCGCGCTGGCCGTCGCCCACCTGGTGGTGCGCTATGTGCCGCAGTGGCGTACGACGGTGTTTGTGGCCGCCGGGGTGGTCGCGATTGTGGTGTTCTTGCAGGTGCTGGGCGTGCTGTTGCCGGCCGAGGACCTGCGTATCATCGCCGCCACGCGGTACGTCTCGGGGACGGTGTTGCTGGCGCTGGCCGGGGGTGTCGGCGGCTGGGTGTATGCGCGTCTGACCACGACTTCGGCCTGAGGGAAGGCGATCAGGAACGCGTCTTGCTGCGGTGCGCCGCGATGCGACGTTGCAGCCAGCCGCCGGCGATCAGTGCGCCGGCCAGGATGGCCAGCGGCAACAGGGTGGCCGGGCTGAGCGGCGAACCGTCATCGGCGGCACTGGCGGCGCCGTAGATCGCGCTGGCATAAACACCCCATTTGAAGGTGAGTCCGACGATGGCCGCGGCGACAAAGGTCGGCAAGGGCAGTGCCAGGGTGCCGCCGGCATAGTTGATGATTGAGTGAGGAAAGCCGGGCAGCGCCCGCATCGCGCACTGCGTCATGAAATCCGCACGTTGACGCAGCAAGGCGATGATCGGGCGCTCGTCCTGCGGCGCCGCCTGCAGCGGGCGGCGGCCGTAAAGCCGCCATGCCACGTAGCGAGCGCCGACTGCGCCGGCGACGCTGCCGGTGACCAGCAGTGGCACGCTCAGCCACGGCGACTGGAACGGCGCCAGCGCCCACAGCAACATGCTGCCGGGCAGGGCGAATGTGAACAGCAGGGCTTGTGCGACCACGAGGGCGGCGAGTGTCAGCGGGTTACCTGTCGCCTGTTCGCCCAGCGCCAGTAATTGCGCCGGCGTCATTGGCTGCCACGCAGCGAAGGCCAGCCCGGCGGCCACGATGATGATCAGCGCTGTGAGTCGCCATTGACGTTTAGGCAGGTACATGGGCTGTTTGGGCTGTCGTGTTCATGGGGTGAGGGTAGCA
>SLLK01000120.1 GCA_007134115.1 Gammaproteobacteria bacterium
AGACGGTGGCGGAGTTTGTGGAGTCTGCGGCCACCCTGGAGGCGCTGCGCGAACTTGGCGTTGATCACGTGCAGGGGCACTGCACCGGGCGTCCGGTGCGGGTGACTCAGGGAAACGCTGAGACGTGACGAATAGAACACCTTAAGTCCGACAGGCTGCTAGGGCAGCAGTCGCTGCAGGCACTCCAGGTAGGCTTCTTCGTCGGGTGGGCGTCCCGCCCGCTGGGCTTCCCACATGACCCGCCCCAGGCATTCCATCATCTCGTGTTCGGCTTCCACATGATCGCCCTTGCGCTGACTCAGGCGGCGATGAATGTCGGCAATGCCCGGGGGACGGTTGGTGGCCACCTGCTCCCGGATACCCATATGCATTCCCAGGTGCAGAAAGGGGTTGGTCTGACCGTCTTCGGGCGTGAATTCGCGTTCCAGGACGATGGCCGGATCATTGAAAAAATCATGATACTCCGGGTGCTCCCGGATCAGTTCGGCAATTTGTGCCTCCACGGGTTGCATGGGTTGTCCCTCGCGGGCCTTGCGCCAGGCTTCGACGAAGACCCGGCGCATTTGCTGGCGGTCATTACCGAACATGGATCACTCCTTGCCCCTCGCGGTGAGAGGGGTGCTTTCAGTTTGAAGTTTTCAGTTTTCAGCAAGAACGACGGATTTCGCGTCCATTTCGCGGCTGATTCATTCCCGTACCCGGGCTACCCGGCTGGCGGGGTCTTGGGGCGCCAGGTGCACAGGTCGGCGACCATGCATTGCGGGCAGTCGGGCTTGCGCGCCTTGCACACGTAGCGGCCGTGCAGGATTAGCCAGTGGTGCGCGTCGCGGCGGTATTCCGGCGGCACTGCGCGCAGCAGTTTGCGCTCTACTTCCAGCGGGGTCTTGCCGCGCGCCAGGCCGGTGCGATTGCTGACGCGGAAGATATGCGTGTCCACGGCGATGGTGGGCTCGCCAAAGGCTGTATTCAGGATCACGTTGGCGGTCTTGCGCCCCACGCCGGGCAGTTTCTCCAGCGCCTCGCGATCGGCGGGCACCGCGCTGCCATGTTCCTCAGTCAGGATGCGGCAGGTGGCGATAATGTTGCGCGCCTTGCTGTTATACAGACCGATGGTGCGGATGTATTCGCTGAGCCCGTCCACCCCGAGGGCCAGCATCTGCTCCGGCGTCGGCGCATCGCGGAACAGCTTTTCGGTGGCGCGGTTGACGCCCACATCGGTGGCCTGGGCCGAGAGAATCACCGCAATCAGCAACTCGAAGGGGTTGCGGTAATTGAGCTCGGTCGTTGGCTGCGGATTGGCCTCGCGCAGCCGACGAAAAAATTCCTGAATATGTTCGCGTTTCATGAAGCTGTGCCTTGTCGCGGAAACGGCGCGCTGGCGCGCGACCAGTTTTCGGTTTTGATCTTTTGCTTGCAAGCCTGGTGCGCAATATTTCCGTCTAATCAGTGGCCGCGGCGGTCCGGCCGGGTTCGGGTGCCGGTGCGGGTTGTTGCAGGCGACGGTCGATGACGTTTTTCAGCGCGATCAGCAGGCCCAGGCCGATGAAGGCCCCCGGCGGCAGTGCGGCGAGCAGAAAGCCTTTGTATTCGGGGACCAGGGTGATGGTCAGGTGGCGTGCGCCCTCGCCGAACATCAGATGCGCATCGGCCAGCAGGGTGCCCTGTGACAGGGCTTCCCGCAGCCCGCCCAGGGCCATCAGGCACAGCGTGAAGCCCAGACCCATGCTCAGGCCGTCGGTGAGCGCGCGGGGCAGCGAGTTGCGCGAGGCAAAGGCCTCGGCGCGCGCGATGATGGCGCAGTTGGTGACGATCAGCGGGATGAAAATACCCAGGATGCGGAACAGTTCATGAAACCATGCGTTCATCACCAGCTCGACCACGGTGACGAAGGTGGCGATGATCATGACGAATACGGGAATACGGATTTCCGGGCGCAGCGCGCGGCGGCTCAGCGAAACCACGACGTTGGAGCCGACCAGTACCACGGTGGTGGCAATACCCAGCCCCAGCCCGTTGATCATGGTGCCGGTGACGGCCAGCAACGGGCACAGGCCCAGTAGCTGCACCAGACCGGCGTTCCGGGTCCACAGCCCGTCGCGAACGATGTTGCCGTAGGACGCCTGCTTGCTCATGGCCTGTCTCGGTCCGCGGCATCAGCCGCCGGTGGGGGTTCGGGGAGATCGGCGAACAGTGCTTCGCGATTGCTCTCGAAGTATACCAGAGCCCTGCGTACTGCCCGGACCACGGCGCGCGGCGTAATGGTGGCGCCGGTAAACTGGTCAAAATCGCCGCCGTCGCGTTTGACCCGCCAGCGCTCGTCGGGGGGGTCGCCCAGCGACCGACCGCGGAAGTCCTCGATCCAGTCGGAGCGCCGCGTTTCGATGGCGTCGCCGAGTCCGGGTGTTTCGCGGTGTTCAATCACCCGCACGCCGGAGACGGTGCCGTCGACGAGAATGCCCACCAGCAGTTCAATACGTCCGTTGTAGCCGTCCGGGGCGATCACCGGCAGCACCACCGCCACCGGTGCTCCCTGCCAGGTGCCGCGGTAGACCGTGACTGGCTCGCTCTGGCCAAGCAGGGGTGAATCATCGACGGTGAGTGTGTCGGCAAACAGGTTG
>SLLK01000349.1 GCA_007134115.1 Gammaproteobacteria bacterium
AGCTGGGTTGATCTGCATCTGGGTTAGTTTATAGCAATACTTCGAGTTCCACATCGCCATTACACCGCCGGCTCGGTATTAAGGATGGGTATGGTGAATGTTCCCTATACACCAGGCAGTGCACCACCTCCCGATCTTCCCCTCGGTCGTTTCTTACCGCCCATTCCCCAGGAAATGGTAGGGACCTGGTGCCGCGAGAATCTCACACCCGGTGATTGGGTATTAGAACCTTTCGGGTTTAACCCGCTGACAGCCATCGAAATTGCCTCCTCGGGTTACCCCGTGCTGGTGTGTGTGAACAATCCAATCCATGCTTTCCTGCTAAAAGTCCTGGCCAGCGCACCTCAGGCACAAGACCTGGTCAGTGCTTTACGGGATTTAGCCATCGCGAGCAAAGGCGATGACCGAATGGAACCATATATTCGCAGCCTCTACCATGTCAATTGTGCCAATTGTCACCACCAGGTTGAAGCTGACGCTTTTTTGTGGAAAAAAGGCTCAGACCAGCCCCATGCTGCCCAGGTGGATTGCGGCTTCTGCGGTGCCCGTGGCGAACAACCACTTAGTGCTGAAACACTGGAGAGCCTCACACCGTTACCTCCCAAGCGCCTGCACCTGGCCCGTGCCTTGAACAGGATCGCAGAACGTGATCATTCTCTGCGGACACAGGTCGAAAACGCTCTGAACGCTTACCCCACCCGCCCGTTAATTATCTTGCAAACGATCATCAACAAACTTGAGGGCCTGGAGCAAACGCCGAGGCAGCGGGAACTTCTGATCGCGTTGATCCTTTCTGCCGCGGATCGAGGCAATACCTTATGGGGTTATCCCTCACCACGCAACCGCCCCCGCCAGATCACGCTTCCCTCGATTTACCAGGAACGCAACCTCTGGAAGGTGATGGAAGAGGCTGTGGCAGCCTGGCAGGTTTTCGAAACGCCCATCCCTTTATCACCCTGGCAGGGAATCCCTGACCAACCTGTTGGTATTTACAAATTCAATGGGCGCATCAGGGAACTGACCCCCAAACCGCCAGACGGTTTTTTGTCCGCAGTCATCGCCGCTATCCCCAGACCCAACCAGGCTTTCTGGACATTATCTGCCCTTTGGACCGGCTGGATCTGGGGGCAGGATGCCGTTGCCCCCATTCGTCAGGTACTCGCCCGCCAGCGCTATGACTGGAATTGGCATTGTCAGGCCTTGATGGGTGTCTTTGATGCCATCAACACCCTCAGCCATCCTTCGATTAAGATATGGGGGCTGATCGCAGAAAATGAGCCCATGTTCTTGCTGGCCTCCCTGTTGGCAGCAGATGCCAGAGGGTTCAGGCTGAACGCGTTTGCCCATTCTACAGACGACCAGCTCGCCCAATGCGGTTGGGAATTCCCCGCTGAAGCGTCCATGAAGAGCCTAGTCAGACCACACCCAAATCAAGCACTATCTGCAGCCAGGGAAGCGGCTGTCAATTATTTAACAATGAAAGGTGAACCGGCGAACTACCAACAGATACATACAGCAGTCCTCACTTCATTGGCACATGAAAGCAAATTGACGGTCAATGTCTTCTTGCAAAATATCAACCAGGCAGCCTCAGAAACCCAAAAACAGATCGAAATCCTTTTTCAAGAACCACATCTCCTGATAAAGGTTACCGGTGAAAAGGCTTCACTCGAAGTAGGTGAATGGTGGCTGAATGAACCCAAAGGTGTCACCACAACGCTGATCGACCATCTTGAAGAACATATTTTTGGTCACCTGGTAGCCGCAGGGACAACCACCGCCGAGCGGGTAAAACAGGCCGCCTACCAGGCTCTTCCGGGGATTTTCACCCCGGAAAATGACATGATCCTCAACTGCCTCTCTTCCTATGCTGTTTGCACACCCGATGCGACCAGCAAGGATCTGGGGCATCCATGCACACATCAATGGGTCCTGCAGGAATTCGAACTTCCCACGGCGCGCAAGGCAGATAAGCAAGCCATTTTGACGATCTTGGAGCAAATTGGCCAGCGTCTAGATTACCGTGTGTCAGGTCTCGAACCTCTGTTCTGGTATGATGGAAATAATGCGGCCCCCGAATTTAGTTTTCGTGTTTTGACAACGGCCATTGTGTCACCATATCTCTATGACCGATATCGTACGATTAACCCACCGCCCAATGAAAGCAGGGGTAATGTTCAACCTGCCCGATCGAATATCTTGGTTCTACCAGGAAGTCGGGCAAACTTACTGGCGTATAAACGACATCGCGATCCAATCTTACAAAAAAGATTGGATCGCGATTTCCTCATTGTGAAATTTCGCCTGGTACGTGACCTTGAAGCCAACCCGCTCCTATCCCGCGATTTATTCAAAGATCTGATCCACGCCGATCCACCGGAATACCGGGCTTCCCAACTCGCCCTCTTGTAGGTTTTAATCCGGGCTGATCAGTACACCATTTCTGAGTAAAGTCCCACAGGGATCATGGACTGGGTGTTTCGGTTGGTGTTGGCGTTGGCGCCAGGGTTTCCGTGGGAGTCGGTTCAAGGGTCTCCGTTGGTGTGGGAGTCTCGGTTGGAGTCGGGGTCTCCGTCGGTGTTGGTTCGGGCAATTGGATATTCAGCCTGAATAAC
>SLLK01000082.1 GCA_007134115.1 Gammaproteobacteria bacterium
GGCGCGCACGTAGTCGCGGCCGCCCACTTCCAGAAACGGATTGGCGCGGCCGGTCTCGGGGGTAAAAGGATTGCCCGGCATCAGCGAGTTGGCCGGACCCCACAATAGATGCTCGCGCCCCACCGAAACATCCAGCCCCGGTGCGGCATGCAGCCTGAGTCGTCCCTCGTTGACGAACACATCCGTATCGCGCTGGATATCCTGCTCGCCGGCAATCCGTTCGCGTTCGATCACCGCCCGCGGTCGCAGCATCAGGTCCCACTGCGCCCCTTCGGCAAACAGATCGGGCCGCAGATCGATACGACCGACTCGATCCGGTAATGCGCCGAGGCGGTTGGCCGGATTGAAATCAGTCTCCTGTACCTGAGCCGCCATGCCCGAGAGCTGCACATCGAACCGCCAATCCACACCGATGGCGGTCGTCGGCGCCAGCAACAGGCTAGCGCACCAGATACTGCGGATCGAAACGGCGCACGGGAATGTCCACTGCTTCCACATTGCTGTACTCCAGTATGGTTTCACCGGTTCCCACCTCATCCCGGATCACCATCCGGCTGACGAAGGGCATCTCCTCACCGTCATATTGCACACGGTTGTCGTACTCGAATTCAGCCGTGCGAAAATGGCGCCCGGAGACGGTAAAGAACTCCGCCTTCACGCCCACTTCGCGCGTCTGCGACACCCAGTAGCGGATTTGCGCATAGGTCACATCGCCACTCGCTGCGTGCAGGTCAAGCACATAACAGGTCTCCTCGCCACACGGCGCCACACGCATCTCCCTGGCCTCGTAGTCGGCGGCGTAGTTGGTAGACGCCACGTCCCCGGTGGCGGCGTCGCCCACCAGCCGCTGGCGTGGCGAGATGGGCACCGGACGACGCACATCCGGACGCACAAACCACAGATTGCGTCCACGCATCAGCAGCCGCTGGTCGCGCACCCGTGCCGGGGCCTGGAAAGTCACCAGACTGTCGCGATCACGGGCCTCGACCACCAGTTCCTGGACCCGCTCGCTGTCGTTCTCCACCGCGATCAGGCGGGCCTCCCAGCGGATGCCGGGCAATCCACCGCCGCGCGACACATCGGAGCGCGCCAGAACCGATTCGGGTGTGGGATCGCCGGCGGCAACCGGCGTCAACGGACCGACCAGACCGGCCGTAAGCATCAGCAGACCGATTCCGGAACAGATTGATTTACGCATGGCCCAGAGCCTCCGTAATGGACATCCGCGTCGCACGTCGCGCCGGGATGAGGGTGATCAGGGCGGCCAGCGAACTCATTACCGCCGCGCTGACCAGCATGGTTGAAGCCTGCATATCCACCCGCAGCGGCACCATTTCGGTGGAATTGGGCGGGGTGTAGGCAATGCCGGCGCCGTTGACCAGCCATGCCGTAATCATCGCGATCACCACCCCCAGCACACAGCCGAACACCGCCAGGATGGTAGCCTCGCCGCAGAACAGTCGCAGAATGGCCGGCCGCTTCATGCCGATGGCCTGCAGCGTGCCGATCTCACGGGTACGCTCCATCACCACCAGGCTCATGATGTTGACGATGCTCATCACCACGATCAGCGCCACGATGCTGAAAATAAACACAAAGATCATGTCGAACAGATTGCGCACACGCTGGTAGAACACCGACAGTGCCTGCCAGGTGCTGATTTCCACAGCGGGCTGGTGATCCGCCAGGCGCTCGGCCAGTCGTGCCGCGACTGCCTCGGTACGCTCGCGATCATGCAACAGCACCACCAGCCGGTCGGCGCCGTCGGTAGCCAGCAGACGCCGGGCCTCATTGATCGGCACCAGAATCATGCGTTCATTGGTGGCTTCAGTACCGGTATCAAAAATACTCGCTACATCCACGTCCAGGGCATTGGTCATCCCGTCCAGCGTGGTGCTGACCAGCACCGTATAGTCACCCTCGGTGACCCCGAGTATCTCCGCCAGGCCCTTGCCGAAAGCCGCGGCGGCCACGCCGCCGACGGGCAACAGATCCGGGCTGCGCTCACTGCCCAGGCCGGCGCGAATGACGCTGGTATCTTCGGGCACCATGCCCTCGCCGATGAAGATGGTGGACACACGACCCTCGGAGACCAGCCCGTTGAGTTCCAGCCGCGGCGTGACCAGGGCAACATCCGGATCCTCGCTGATGATCTGCGCAAGCTCGTCCAGTTGCGTTTCATTGAAGACGAAGGCCTCGGGATTCAGCCGCCTGTCAGCGCGTTCACCGGCCATGCGCAACTGCAAATGACCCAGCAGCTCGCCATGCACCGCCTGCCGGCTGAGGCCTTCGTAGATATCGTGCACGTAGCCGGCAAACAGATTGACGGCGGTAAAGCCCAGCGCCACGGTTGCCAGGGTAAAAATACTGCGCCGCATATTGCGGCTGAGATTACGGAACGCAATCAGCAATTCAGTCATGACAGCACCTCGTCTTCGACAATGCGACCGTCCCGCATGCGCAGGCGGCGGCTGGCGTTGCCCTGGATCAGGCTTTCATCGTGGGTGGCCATCAGGAAGGTCACATGCTCGCGCTGATTGAGTTCACGCATGCGCGCTACAATCTGCCCGGCCGTGGTCGAGTCCAGGTTGGCCGTAGGTTCGTCGGCAATAATGATGGACGGCCGGGTCACCAGTGCACGGGCGATAGCCACCCGCTGTCGCTGGCCCCCGGAAAGCAGATCGGGCCGCTTGTGCCGATGCTCGGCCAGGCCCACCGACTCCAGCAGGCGTTCCGCCTCTACCGCCGCTTCACGGCGACTGGCGCCGCCAATCTGCAACGGCAACATGGTGTTTTCCAGTGCGGTAAGCACCGGCACCAGGTTGAAATGCTGGAAAATAAAGCCAATACGACGGTTGCGTATATCGGCACGCTGGCCGTGGCCCATGCCTGCGGTGGGCTTGCCGTCCATCCAGATGGCGCCCGAAGTGGGCTCATCGAGCAGACCGGCGAGATTGAGCAGCGTGCTCTTGCCACTGCCCGAAGGTCCGCACAAGACGACGAAGCTCTCGCTGTCGATACCCAGATCGACATCTTGCAAGGCGTCCATAAAAGTGTCGCCCAGCCGGTAACGCTTGCCGGCCTGCGCGAAGCGAATCAGTTCAGTCATGCATCAAACTCCCCTGCCGTGCCGGCGCTTGCCGGTTCAGGGGGAGTGTGAACAACATGGTGTGAGGTGTACGACGCTTTGGCGACCAAAAGACAGGGCGTACGACAGAAAGCAAACAGGCGGGATGAATGGCCAGCAAGGCTGCCGGCCAGGCGCGTGAAGGAAACGCTGATTGATTCCTTCCATGGAATAAATCAGCATCGGCCAGTCCGGCGCATGTCCGTACTGGCCTCCGGAATCAAAGGTTTTCACCTTTGATTCCGGGCGGCACATCCGTGTGCCGCGGAAACGCTGAATAAATCAGCGTTTCCTGAACGCGACGGCAACAGCGTCGCGCCTTACACCAGCGCCTTGATCAGGATATCCATGAACACGGCGGCGCTCCACCCCAGTGGCGGGATAATCCCGTACAACAGGATGCGCTTTACCAGCGCCGAGCCCAACGGCCAGCTGCTTACCCCGCGCAAACGCTCACGTAAATCCAGCAACACCGCACTGCGCGCCAGCGTGTCCTGGCCGTGATCCGGGGGCTCATGGCCGTCGGCCCGCCACAAGTGCGCCAGACGCGTGTCCAGATCGCTGAGCAGGCGCTCGCGTCGCTGCTTCACGGCTGCATGAATGCCACGCAGGGGCATCACGAACAACCACACCATCAGCAAAAAAGAGGCCGTCAGACCCGCCCACACCCAGGGGTTCAACGTCGTACCGCCCAGGGTGATTAACGGATACAGCGCCTGCAGGCCCAGCAACAGGAGGATGGGCCGCAGGGCAGCGCGACCGTAGGGCAGCAAATGATGCGGGTTATACAAATCCAGGCGCGTGTAATCCCTGCCCAGTGCCGAGAACAGTCCGGCGTTGCGGATCAGGGGTGAAGCCAGTTGCATCATCAGCACCCAGATGGCCACCGTAGCCAGCGCAAAGGCAAGCGACAGCCCCGCGGGTTCCGCCTGCAGCGACAGGTTGCCGAGCATATGGGCATGCCCCAGTCCGATCAGCACGCCGAGCGAAGAAACCACCCTCAGACGGTAGGGCGAATAACGCACCAGTCCGTCCCGCAGGCGCTGAAACTCGTCATCCGGTAATCGCAACAACGGACGCAACTCACTGATATCGCGCTGCGCGGCCGGCAGTACGATACCGGCAATCTCCAGCAAAAAAGCGATACTCAGGGCGAAGAACAGCGCCGAACCCAGCCGCTCTACATCCAGTGATGTCACACCGGCGGCATCGGCAGGCCAGGGCGCCAGCAGGGCAAAGAGACCCAGCCAGAGCACAAAAACCAGAAGACCAGACAGCCCGACGGGCCACTGCAAGCGACGGCGTAGCCGCAGCGGCCACAGCACGGGGTCGTCGGCAGCCTGCCGCCAATGGATCAGCGGCGGGTTGTGTTGCGGGTCCGTCGTCGAACCACGCGCGACCTCTTCAACCATGCGGTCATCCCCGGGTTGCCGGGCTATTCGTCTCCCGGCACGCCGGGGATACGCAGCCGGGTGGTGTCGTTGATGCGCACGGAATAATCACGCCCCGGCACCAGGTCACCCTCAAGTTCCACCGTATTCACAGCGGTTCCGTAAATCATGGTACACGCCACATCATCGTCCGCAGGCATGGTATTCCACACCGTGACGACGAAACCAGCGTCATCCCGCTCCACCTCGATTTCGTCAAACCGCGCGCAGCCACTGGGCAGACCGGAGGTAATGCGCACCGCGTAAACCGGCGGCCCGGACGCGTCAACCAGCAGTTGCGCATCATCCACTGGCGCCAGCACCCGCTTGCGTTCATCCCCGGTCGGCTCCGCCCCGCCACAACCGGCCAGCAGCAACCATGCCAGCGCAACCACGCCAACACACCGCAAGCCATAGCAATGAATCGACAACTCCGGACCCTCACCGAAACCGGACTGAAAACCGCGAACAACCCGTTTCCGCAGAGAACGGGTTCACATCATCCCCGTCTGCAACCGCGCAGCCTCGGACATCATGTCCGGACTCCACGGCGGGTCGAATACCAGTTCGACGTGGGCGCGCCGTATCTGCGGCACCTGCTCCACCTTGTAACGCACATCGTCGGCAATGATGTCGCCCATGCCACAACCGGGCGCGGTCAGGGTCATATCGATGAACACATCTTTCCGGTCATCCCCTGCGTCGCGCACTTCGCAATGGTAGACCAGCCCCAGATCGACGATATTGATGGGAATCTCGGGATCGTAGCAGGTCTTCATCTGACCCCAGACACAGTCTTCAATATCCTCGTCGTCGGCATCCGGCGGCAACTCCGGCCCCTTGACCGGCTCCATGCCCAGCGCATCGGCATCCTCACCGGCAATACGCAACAGATTGCCGCCGTAGTAGACGGTAAAACTGCCACCCAGTGCCTGGGTAATCATCACCTCGCCGCCTTCGGGCAGTATGGCCTGATCACCCATGGGGATGGTAATGGCCATCACATCCCGTTGCAGCAGTACCGGTTCACCCCGTTGCATCATCATTCCGTCGTCACCGGCTGTTCGTGTTCTTCCAGCGCCGCCTGCAGCGTATGCCAGCAAAGTGTGGCGCACTTGACCCGGGTGGGATAGGCACGCACGCCTTCCAGCGCCGCCAGCTTGCCCATCTCGTCAATTTCCACGCCGTGCTCGTCCTCGGTCAGCAAACGGTGCATGTTATCGAACAGGGCCTCCGCCTCGGCCTCGGTCTTGCCCCTGAGCACCTCGGTCATCAGCGAAGCGGAGGCGGTGGAAATGGCGCAGCCCTCACCCTGGAAACTCACGTCCTCGATGACATCACCGTTCATGGTCATGTAGATGACCAGCTTGTCGCCGCACAACGGATTGTAGCCCTGCGCCATGCGCGTGGCGTGATCAATACGCCGGAAATTTCGCGGGCTGCGGTTGTGATCGACAATAATGTCCTGGTAAAGATCCTTGAGATCCACGCTGATTCTCCGCTGTCAGCCGAATATGTTTTTGGCTTCGCGCAATGCCTCGACCAGGGCGTCGATTTCCTCACGCGTATTGTAGAACGCCAGTGAGGCACGCGCCGTGGCCGCCAGACCAAAGAATTCCATCACCGGCATGGCACAGTGGTGCCCGGCCCGGATCGCCACGCCATGGTGGTCGACAATGGTGCCCAGGTCATGCGCATGCACGCCATCGATCACAAACGAGGCCACCGCGGCCTTGTTTGCCGCGGTACCGATCAGACGCAGGCCGTCCACCTCCGCCAGCCGATCTTCGGTGTAGGCGAGCAGATCACTCTCGTAAGCCGCAATCTGTGCCTGGCCCACGCCGGCAATATAATCGGCCGCCGCGCCCAGCCCGACGGCACCGCCGATATTCGGCGTGCCGGCCTCGAACTTGTACGGCAGATCATTGTAGACCGTGCCATCAAAACTGACCGCCTTGATCATGTCCCCGCCGCCCTGCCAGGGGGGCATGGCATCAAGCAGCGCCTCGCGGGCATACAGCACACCGATACCGGTGGGGCCGAACATCTTGTGCCCGGACAGGGCGTAGAAATCCGCGCCCAGCGCCTGCACATCCACCGCCATGTGCGGCGTGGCCTGGGCGCCGTCCACCAGCACCGGCACCTCCCGGGCATGCGCCCGTTCGATCATCTGCCTGACAGGATTGATGGTGCCCAGGGCATTGGAAACATGACCGATGGCCACCAGCTTCGTACGCTCGCCCAACAGGCGCTCGAACTCATCCAGGCGCACCTCGCCGCAGGCATTGATGGGCGCTACCCGCAAGGTGGCACCGGTCTGCTCGCACACCATCTGCCACGGCACGATGTTGCTGTGGTGTTCCAGATGGGTGATCAGTATTTCGTCGCCGGGCTGCAACCGGGGCCGCGCCCAGGCCTGGGCCACCAGATTGATCGCCTCGGTGGTGCCGCGCACGAACACGATCTCGCGCGTGGAAGCCGCACCCACAAAGCCGCGCATTGTTTCCCGGGCGCCCTCGTAGGCGGCGGTGGCGCGCTCACTCAGCGTGTGCACGCCGCGATGCACGTTGCTGTTGTCCTCGCGGTAATAGCGCGCAACGGCCTCTATCACCGCCGCCGGCTTTTGCGCGGTGGCGGCATTGTCCAGATAGGCCAGCGGGCGCCCGTTGATCTCCTGCTTCAGCGCGGGGAAATCCTGCCGCAGCCGCTTCACGTCGAGCGCCGCTGCGCCCGCCCGCGCTGTTGCCGGCGTCGGCATGCTCATATCAACTCCTGCGCCACACCCGCACCAGGCAACCGGCTGGCGACAATTTTCTCCAGGCGACTGCGCACGGGGGCCAGCCCCATCTTCGCCAGCACGTCGCCGGCAAAGGCAAAAGTCAGCACTTCGCGCGCCGCCGCCGCGTCCAGACCACGGCTGCGCAGATAGAACAGGGCATCCTCGTCGAGCTGCCCCACCGTGGCGCCGTGGGCGCACTTCACGTCGTCGGCATAGATTTCCAGTTCCGGCTTGGTGTCGATCTCGGCCATCGGCGAGAGCAGCAGATTGCCGTTGTACTGCGCCGCATCCGTTTTCTGCGCGTCGCGATGCACCACGACCTTGCCGTTGAACACCGCACGTCCCTTGCCGTAGAGCACACCCTTGTAATACTCGTCACTGCCCGTATGCGGCACCGCGTGGTCCACCCGCGTGTGGTTGTCCAGGTGTTGCCTGTCACCGACCATGAACAGGCCGTTCAACACGGCGTTGGCACCCTGCCCCAGCATCCGGGCATGAATATCGTGTCGCACCAGCGCGCCGCCCAGGTTGACGTTGTGTGACACATAGCGGCTGTCCGCCTGCTGTGCCACATGCACGCTACCGATGTGATAGCCCGCATCGCCATGCTCTTGCAGCAAATAGTGCTCCACCTGCGCGCCCTCGCCCGCGCTGATCTCGGTGACCACATTGGTAAAGGCGCCGCTGTTGTGGGGATCAGCATAGTGCTCGATCAGGCCCAGCTTCGCCTGGCGCTCGGCGACAACCAGTACGCGCGGCTGGATCAGTTGTCTGGCTTCAGCGTGCGAGGACAGGAACAGCAGGTACACCGGCTTGTCCAGTTCCACGCCGGCAGCCACATGCAGCCAGGCGCCGTCACTGACAAAGGCAGTATTGAGTGCGGCAAAGCGATGCATGGCGGTATCCGCCACCTGCGCCAGATGCGGTTGCAGTTGCTCGCCGCCGTCGGCCAGCGCGCTGGCGAGACTCCCCACAGTGACACCGTCCGGCAAACGCCCGGCATGCGACAGCGACTCCACAAAAAAGCCGTCCACAAAGACCAGGCGAATCGCATCCAGCCCGTCAATGGCGGCCGCGTCCATGGTTTGCGCAGAAGGGATGGCAGCCGCTCCCGTGGCGGGCACGAAACGCTGCTTGTCGATATCGCGCAAGCTGGTGTATTTCCAGTCTTCATCACGCGTGGTGGGGAAACCTGTGCGGCTGAAATGCGTCAACGCCTCGCGGCGTAAGCCGGCCAGCCAGCCACCACTGGGCAGCTGGTGCTCGACCTCGGCAAAAGCCAGCTCGTAGTTCCGGGTACTGTGGGTATCACCGGCACTCATGCGGATGCTGCCTCCTGTTTCAACCAGTCGTAACCGTGTTCCTCGAGCTCCAGCGCCAGCGTGTGGTCACCGGATTTCACAATGCGGCCACCCGACAGCACATGTACGTGATCGGGTTTGATGTAGTTCAGTAGCCGCTGGTAATGGGTAATCAGGATGATCGAGCGATCACCGCCGCGCAGGGCATTCACGCCCTCGGCCACCACCTTGAGTGCATCGATATCGAGCCCGGAGTCGGTCTCGTCGAGCACCGCCAGCTTCGGCTCCATCACAAGCATTTGCAGAATCTCGTTGCGCTTCTTTTCGCCGCCCGAGAAGCCCTCATTGACGCCGCGGCTGAGGAAGCTCTCATCCATATCCATGATTTTCATTTTCTGCTTGATCAGCTGCAGAAATTCCACCGCATCCAGCTCGGGCTCGCCACGGTGCTTGCGCACGGCGTTCAGAGCCGCCTTGAGCAAATAGGTGTTGTTCACCCCCGGAATTTCCACCGGGTACTGGAAGGCCAGGAACAGACCTTCGCGGGCGCGCACCTCGGGGTCCATTTCCAGCAGGTCCTGGCCGCGATAGGTCACCGAGCCGCCGCTCACCTCATACTCGTCGCGGCCGGCCAGCACATGCCCCAGTGTGCTCTTGCCCGAGCCATTGGGCCCCATGATGGCGTGCACTTCGCCCGTGCCCACCGCCAGGTCGAGCCCCTTGAGAATCCTCGTCTTTTCAATCCCGGCCTTCAGGCCCTTGATATTCAACATGTTTAAACCCTTGTCTTAAAAGTCCGAATGCCTCTGGCAGCGCCGGCGGGTCTAGCCCACCGCGCCTTCCAGAGTGATGCCCAGCAGCGCCTGCGCTTCCACCGCAAACTCCATCGGCAGTTCGCGGAACACGTCCTTGCAGAAGCCGTTGACGATCATATTCACCGCGTCCTCCTCGGAGATACCGCGCTGCCGGCAATAGAACAGCTGGTCTTCGCTGATCTTCGATGTGGTCGCTTCGTGCTCCACCTGTGCCCCCGGATGGCGAACCTCCATATAGGGGAACGTGTGCGCCCCGCAGCGATCACCGATCAGCAGGGAATCACACTGGGTGTAGTTACGCGCACCGGACGCCGTGGGCAGCACCTTGACCAGGCCACGGTAGGACTGGTTGCCCTGGCGCGCCGCAATGCCCTTGGAGACAATGGTGCTGCGCGTGTTCTTGCCCATGTGGATCATCTTGGTGCCGGTATCGGCCTGCTGATGATTGTTGGTCACCGCCACCGAATAGAACTCGCCCACCGAGTTGTCCCCCTGCAGCACCACGCTGGGGTATTTCACCGTGATCGCCGAGCCGGTCTCCACCTGGGTCCAGGAAATGCGCGAATTTTTGCCGCGGCACTGTCCGCGCTTGGTGACCAGGTTATAGATGCCGCCGACGCCGTTCTCGTCGCCCGGATACCAGTTCTGCACCGTCGAGTACTTGATCGAGGCGTCATCCAGCGCCACCAGCTCCACCACCGCAGCGTGGAGCTGGTTCTCATCACGCATGGGCGCGGTGCAGCCCTCCAGATAGCTCACCGAGGCGCCCTCTTCGGCGATGATCAGGGTGCGCTCGAACTGGCCCGTGTTGGCCTCGTTGATGCGGAAATAGGTGGACAGCTCCATGGGGCACTTCACGCCCCTGGGCACGAACACAAAGGAACCGTCGGTAAACACCGCCGAGTTCAGCGTGGCGAAGAAGTTATCCGTGTACGGCACCACCGTGCCCAGGTACTTCTCCACC
>SLLK01000276.1 GCA_007134115.1 Gammaproteobacteria bacterium
TTTTGGAATAGCTTATCGATCAGTCCTGTTGCAGATGACCAGGGAAATTACACTCATTGGGTAGCCATAGAAAGAGATGTGACGGCTCGCAAAAACCGTGAGCTGAAACTGAAAGAATTAAACAGGTCCTTGGAGGAACATGCCAGAGAACTGGCCGTATCCAATGCCGAGCTGGAGCAGTTTGCTTTTGTGGCTTCTCACGATCTGCAGGAACCCCTCAGAATGGTAACCAGTTTTCTGACTCAACTGGAAAACAAATATGAGGATCAACTGGATGAAAAGGGAAAGAAGTATATTCATTTTGCAACCGATGGCGCCAGGCGGATGAGACAGATTATTCTGGATCTGCTTGAATTCTCAAGGGTAGGCCGCATTGATACGAAAAAAAGTGCCATTGATATGAATCAGCTCCTGCAAGAGATCGTAACCATTCATCGTGATACCATTGAAGATACACAGGCGTCGGTTACCTGGGAGACGATGCCGGACATAGTAGCGACAGAAGCCCCTATCAAACAGCTAATGCAAAATCTGATAGGTAATGCTTTAAAATATCAACCGGAGGGTAATCGGCCTGAAGTTCATGTCAGTTCCGGAGAAAATAAAGAATATTGGGAGTTTCGAATTAAAGATAACGGGATCGGAATGCGCGAAGAATATTTTGGTAAGATATTCAACATATTTCAGCGGTTGCACAACAAGGATACATACAGTGGAACCGGTGTGGGCCTTGCCATCTGCAAAAAAATCGTGGAAGGACATGGCGGTGAAATACGGGTTGAATCGGTGGAAGGAGAAGGGACGACGATCATTTTTACAATAGCCAAGTCATTGAATGGAAAAATAAAAAAATGACTCTATCGACTGTTTGGAAAATATATAAAAGTGCAATTATCCGAAATTGTACAAATCCCGATGATAAAGAAACAGGATTGCCCTATTGGCGTAATATCCTTTTTTCGACGATCATTATTTACCTGGTGCCATTATGCCTTATTGCACTGATACCCGGGTTGTATATGGCCTACCTGACGGACCTGCATCTTCTGATCTTTTTGGATCTGTTGGCTGTGGCTTCAATGCTTGTGATTGCATTTGTCCCCGGTATAGCTATACCCATTCGTAAGTTGATCTTTTCTTTAGTGCTCTATCTGGTAGCCCTGGCTCTGCTCTACTATCTGGGCTCTTTTGGCCCGGGTTTGTTGTACCTGTTGGGCTTAACGGTTTTTGTAGTTCTGATTTTCGAAGAACCTATCGGAATGTGGAGCGTTTACCTGAATACGTTTCTTTGTATCCTGTTCGGTTTTGTAATTTATTATGAATGGGGTCCAGGGGAAGTGGTATCTCATTATGAATTGGATACCTGGATTGCCGTTGCTTCAAGTCTGGTATTTTTATGTGCCCTTGCAGCCATTTTAATTCCCAAGCTTTTTAACGGGCTTCAGGCAACCATTGAAAAACAACAGAATCTGCAAGAACGGCTTGAAGATACCAACGCCAGGCTGAACAATGCGCAACATATCGGGAAGCTGGGATACTGGAGCTTTGACATGGAAACACAAGAGTTGTATTGGTCCGATGAAGTTTACCGGATTTATGAACGCGATCCGGAAACGTTCAAACCCAGCCTGGAAGCTTTTTTGGAAATTATCAAGCCGGAAGGTCAATATATTTGGGAAAAGGCCATGGAGCCGGTTATGGCGGGGGAAAAGAATTTGAATCTTCAGCACAAAATCGACCTGGAGAACAACAGAATCAAGTGGATTCAGGAACGTGCAGAACTCATCCGGGATAAAAATAACCGGCCGGTACGGCTGGATGGGACTTCGCAGGATATCACCCGGCTGAAATTATTGAACGATCAATTAGAGCAAAAAGCCACAGAACTGGAAGCCAGCAATAAAGAACTGGAACAGTTTGCCTATACCGCCTCTCATGATCTGAAAGAACCGCTACGGATGGTGAGCAGTTTTCTGGAGCGGCTTAAGAAAAAATATGATGGCCAACTCGATGAGAAAGGACACATGTACATTCATTTTGCAGTAGATGGCGCCAGGCGAATGACAAAATTGATTGATGAACTTCTGGCGTATTCCCGGGTTGGAAGAGTTACAAATGAGCTTGAAGAAGTCGATTTGAATGAGTTGCTTGATGAAATTATAATATCAATTGCCGGAGACAGTGATCAGGCTAATGCGGAAATTATTTATGATGACCTTCCGGTAATAAAAGCAGTACCGGTATCCATGAAAATTCTGTTTCAGAATCTGATTTCCAACGGGTTGAAATACCAGAAAAATGAGAGCCGGCCAAAGATTGCAATTAAATCAGACGATTTGGATTCCCATTGGCAGTTTACGGTGATCGATAATGGGATAGGAATTAAAAAAGAGTATTTCGAACAAATATTTAAGCTTTTCAGCCGATTGCATTCAGATGACGAGTATTCAGGAACGGGTATGGGATTGGCCATCTGCAAAAAAATTGTAAATCAGCATGGCGGGGAGATATGGGTGGAATCGGAGGATGGAAATGGGAGTGAATTTTATTTTACAATTTCCAAGAATATTTGAGTATAGAAATTGACAAAATGTAAAAA
>SLLK01000302.1 GCA_007134115.1 Gammaproteobacteria bacterium
AACGCTGGCTTCTGCCTCCGGGTCGAGCCCGGCCGTGGGTTCGTCCAGCACCAGCAGGCGGGGCCGGGTGTACAGGGCACGTGCCAGTGCCACGCGCCGGCGCTCGCCGCCGGACAGGCCGGCGCCGTCCTCCCCCAGGCGCGTATCCATGCCATACGGCAGGGCGGCGATCACGTCCGCCAGCCCGGCGGCAGCGGCGGCCTGATGCAGGCGGTGCGCAGCCGGTGCCGGATCGCCCGGGGCGATATTGCGGCGCAGTGAGGCGGCCAGCAGGGGGGCATGCTGGCCCAGCCAGTTGGTATTCAGGCGCAGTTCGCTCGGCGCAATATGAGCGAGCTTTCGCTCGTCGATCCCAAGCTGCCCGGCGTGCGGGGGATGAAAGCCCAGCAGGGTGTGCGCCAGGGTGGTTTTGCCGCAGCCGCTGGGGCCGGTGATAGCGATCCATTCACCGGCAGCGATGTCGAGGGTGATGTGCAATGGCAGTGGGTGATCCCTGCCCGGTGGGCGCAGGGTGAGCGCATGCAGATGGATGGCGGGTGGCGCGGACCAGTGCGCGGTGGTTGGCTCGGTGGTGGGCTGCCTGGCGGTGCTGAACTCCTCTTCCAGTCCCGCGGCGGCGGCCAGCGCCGTGGCGCGGTCATGGTAGCGTTGCCCCAGCAGGCGCAGCGGGGCGAAGAATTCCGGTGCCAGCACCAGGATCACCAGGCCGCTGGCCAGGGTCATTTGCGGTGCGGGGCCGAAACTGATGTACCCCAGCAGCGCCATCCACACGTAGATGGCCACGGTGGAAATGGCCACGGCGGCAAAGAATTCCAGCACGGCCGTAGACAGAAATGCCACCCGTAGCACCCGCATGGCGGCTTCCCTCCAGCCGTGCGCGGCGGCTTCCACTTCTTCCGCCGCCGTGTCTGTTTGCCGGGTGATGCGCAGCAGGGGTAATGCCTGCAGGCGGTCGAGGAACAGGTCGCCCAGCCGGGCCAGACGGCGGTGCTGGTCCTCAGCCAGCGCCGACACGCCCATGCCAATCAGGGCCATGAACAGCGGAATCAGGGGGGCCGCAAGCAGCAGCAAGGCACCAGCCAGCCAGTCGTGGGCAAACACCACGGCAAGAATCAATACCGGCTGTATCAATGCACCGAGCAGGGCCGGACGGTAACTGGCATACCAGGGTTGCAGGCTGTCCAGTTCGCGGCCCAGGCGGGTGGCGAGGTGGGCGGGGCCCGCATTGTGCCGCAGTCGCCATTGCGGTTGCATGGCGGCGGGCAACCATTGCTGGCGCAGGCGGGTGGTGACGGTGAGCGCCTGACGGGTGTGGTACACCTCGCCCAGTGTATGCAGTACCGCGCGGGCCAGCGCCAGCAGGCCCAGCGCGACAAGTGCGTGGAGCAGGCCGGGCAACGCTCCCCCGGCATGCACGATGGCTGCGAGGGTCAGCGCCAGCAACCACAGAAGGCCAATGAGTGCCGCGGACTCAGCGGCCACCAGCAGGGCGGAAACGGCCTGCCCCGGGAGGTCGAGCCGGCGGCGCAGCCAGCTCGCCGCGCGCCGGCGCCGGGGCGCCTCGGCCCGATGACGGGCGGCAAGTCGGGCGCTATCCACCAGCGAGACGCGGGTTAGTGACCGTAACCCTGATCACCCGAAACCTTGCCGCGAAACACCCAGTAAGTCCAGGCGGTGTAACCCAGTACGATGGGGATGACGAACAGGAAGCCGAGCAGCAGGAACAACTGCGAGCCCGGATCAGAGGCAGCATCGCGGAAGGTGTGATCGGGCGGTACGGCGTAGGGCCATTTGCTGATCACCAGCCCGGCGTAGAACAGCACGAACAGCAACATGGTGGCGACAAACGGAACGCCTTCCTGGCGCCGCCGTATGGCATGCCAGAGCCAGGCTGCGGCGAGGATGGTCAACACCGGGAACACCCACAGGACGCCGGCATTGCCCAGCCAGCGCTGGAATACAGTGTCCTGCGCCAGCGGCGTCCAGATGCTGACAATCACGAAGAAAGCCATCATGGCGCCCACCAGCCAGGGCGTGACGCGCCATGCCCATGCCTGTACATGGCCCTCGGTTTTCATGATGGTCCACGTGGCGCCCAGCAGGGCATAGCCGGTGACGACGCCCAGCCCGGTCATGACGGTAAACGGGGTCAGCCAGTCGAATGCGCCGCCGACGTAGTTAAAGCCTTCGGTATTGAAACCCTGGATATAGGCGCCCACCACGGCACCCTGGGCGAAAGCGGCGACGGTAGAGCCAATGTTGAAGGCGTGATCCCAGATCCAGCGTGAGGTGCGGGCCTTGAAGCGAAACTCGAAGGCCACGCCACGCAGAATCAGACCCACCAGCAGCAGGAACACGCCAATGTACAGCGCGGGCAGGAGTACCGTGTAGACCAGCGGGAAGGCCGCCAGCAGCCCGGCGCCGCCGAGGATCAGCCAGGTTTCGTTGCCGTCCCAGACCGGACCGACGGAGTTCATCATGTCATCGCGGGCCTGATCGTCCGGGGCGAAGGGAAACAGAATGCCCACGCCCAGATCGAAGCCGTCCATGAGCACATACATGAGAATGGCGATGGCGATGATGACCA
>SLLK01000102.1 GCA_007134115.1 Gammaproteobacteria bacterium
GACGGCGTGCTCCGCCGCCACACCCTGGACGGCAGCATCATCGACGCCAGCGGCTCGCCCGAACTGGTCGACGGCATTGAAATCTTCCGCCCCTTGGGCGATGCCGGCGCCCAGGAGCAACTGGTCATGCAGGTCAATGGCGAGCTTCTGGCCTACGACCGCATTGCCAACAGCGTTGAAAGTCTTGGTGACGGAGGTGCCCTGGACCCCTATGTTGTCGAGCCCAGCCTGACCGGCCCGGATGACGCCGTCAGCGCGGGTGAAGAACTCATCATCGTCGACATCTCCGGCCCCGCCGAGACCGGTGCCCGTGTTATCGCCGTGAATCCGGATGATAGGTTCGCGGTGAACATCCTGCAGTCGCCCTCCGATTGGGGCACCGGCCATGGCGTTGGCAACGTCACCACGGACGGCGACAACATCGCCTGGCTTTATCTGGACAGCGCCGCATTCGACGAACGCATACTGCGCTCGGCTCCCCTCGATCAATCCCACGATGGCATCGAGCTGGCCACCGGAGCCATTCCCTTCCCATCCGCAGGAGAGGTGACACAGTCACCGACCGCGCCCGCTGGCTGGGTATTCCACTCAGACACCGACAGCGAGCAGGCCCGGGCCGTGCAGATCACAGGAGAGGGTGACGGCACCGTCGTCATTGACAACGCACGCTGGCAGGGCCTGGCTTGGCAACGACAGGTGCCGCAAACCGGCGCGCAGGCAGGCCACGTGTTCTACTTCGAGGAAAGTGGCGGCTCGGACCGGCTGAAGGCGCGCCGCGCTGACAGCAACCTCAGCCAGAGCAGCGTCGTGGACTTCACCACTCAGCCCGGCGGCAGCCGCACCGGTAGCCGCTGGATTGAGGGTTACGGTCCGGAGCTGATCATCAGCGCCCGCCCGCTGGCCGGCAGCACCGTCTACTTCGTTGATGCGGAAGATGCCGACTCACTGGTCGAACTCCGCGCTGCCGGCACCAGCCCGAGCCCGATTTCTTTCCACTGAGTAGTCCACTGTCCCACTCGGGTCGCCGCGCAGCCGGCGGCCCGAGGTTCTCGAGTGCCGGTTCTTTCGGAAACTGCTCCACGTCGAAAAAGTCAGCCGAGCGCAGGTGCGGCGCCGGCCGAGAAGCTCGAGGCGGTGATGGAGGCGGCGGGACTGCCCGAGGACGAACTCGGCGAGTTCCTGCGACGCAGCGATCTGGGGGGACGAGGACGACGACACGGACCCGAGGAACGGCAAGTGATTCTGGAGCTCGTCACGGAAGCGGAGCACATGGGCGACGGCGCCAACCTCGGCCCGTGACCGGCAGGTCGCCCGTCAGTGAACTCACACCCCGACGCTTCGCGGCGGTCACGTCACGAGACATCTGCGCATGCATGCGGCGCCGCCAAAGTGCCACAGTTGAAACGGAACGCGAGGGCGACAGCCCACCGCGCTCCTGGTGCCACTGCCTTCCTCTCCGCCAGCGACCTCCCTCGCACGCTCCTGTCACCGTCATCCCACCGGTAATCCTTGCGGAGCCGCCAGTGACACTTTAGTATCACTTCATGCGTACTGAACTCGTGACCACCCTCAAACGCAAGGCCACCGAATTGCTGTCCGATGTGGCCCGGCGTAAGGAGCCGGTGCTGATCACGCAGCATGGCTTGCCGGCGGCCTACCTGGTGGACGTGGAGAGCTACGAATCCTTGTTGGAGCGCATGCGGTTGCTGGAGGGGGTTGCGCGGGGTGAACGCGCCGTGGAAGAGGAGCGAACCGTGTCCCATGACGATGCCAGGCGCCGCATGGGTCGATGGCTGAGCTAGTCTGGACGGAGCCAGCGCTATCCGACCTCGACGCCATTGCGGATTACATCGCCCTCGATAATCCCCGGGCCGCCCGGCAACTGGTGCAGCGCGTGTTCGCGCACGTGGAGCAGCTGCGGCAACACCCGGAAAGCGGTTCGAAACCCGCGGAGTTGAGCGGTGGGCGGTATCGCCAGATCGTCGAGCCTCCCTGCCGGATCTTCTACCGGTACGACGGTGAGCGGGTTTTCATCCTTCATGTGATGCGAAGCGAGAAGCGTCTGCGCCGTAGCACGCTGAGGCGTTCGTCCCGCTAGGCGAGCTTGGTTCCACGCTTGCGTGCGTCCAGTGGGCGCCCAGGTTCGCTATTCAGGGCAGCCAGGACTGGCTCGGGCACTCGTCGATCGTGATGACGATGCGCTACGAGCAGCTGGCTCCGGGCACCCCGAAAAGCGAAAAGCCCGCAGGAAGCGTCCTACGGGCAATTCTGAGAGTGACCCCAAGGGGATTGCTGCACAAAAGGTCGTGGAATCTCAGGTGCTTATCCCTGTGTGGCTGGGTCGAGCGCGGGATCTCGTGGATTCCCCATAGCCGGGAGTCCGGCCCGTCCGCCAGACTCCGGTTCATGCTCATCGTGATCTCCGGCTTGCCAGCCACGGGCAAGACGACCCTCGCCGCGGCACTCGCCCGGCATGTCGGGGCCGTCCACCTGTCGGTGGACCCCGTCGAGGATGCGCTGCTTCGCGCTGGCCTGCAACGAGGCTGGACGACCGGCGTAGCGGCCTACGAAGCCGTCGGCGCCGC
>SLLK01000261.1 GCA_007134115.1 Gammaproteobacteria bacterium
ACACGCCTGTTCACGCTGGCGGTAACGCACGCGGGCATTGCAGCGCAAGGGCAGCGGCGGTGTCTCGCCGCCGATCCAGTGTACCGCCCCGCATTCCAGCCGACGATGCAGAAGCCACGGATGGTCATGTCCCTGACCCACGATCAGTACGTTGCGTCGGGTATCCTTGCCCAGCACATACCACGGACGTTCGTCAGCGCCGGCGCGCCCGCCGATACCCAGCCCCTGGCGTTGCCCCAGCGTATAGAAGCTCAGGCCCGCGTGCTGGCCGACCTGTACCCCCTCGGGGGTCAACATCGGGCCCGGCTCGCGGGACACATAGCGCGCCAGAAACACCCCGAAATCACGCTCGCCTATGAAGCAGATACCGGTGCTGTCCTTCTTGTCGTGATTGTGAAAGCCGGCCCTCACCGCCAGTTCGCGTACCCGCTGCTTGGCCAGACCACCCAGCGGAAAAATCGTCCGGGCCAGCGCTTCGGGTGGCACCGCATGCAGGAAATAGGTCTGGTCCTTGTTCTCATCGACTGCCTTGAGCAGGCTGACGCGGCCATGATCGGCATGGCGCAGTCTGGCGTAGTGCCCGGTGGCAATATAGTCGGCGCCCAGCTTCTGCGCATACTCAAGGAACACGTCGAACTTGATCTCCCGATTACACAGGATGTCCGGATTGGGCGTGCGCCCCGCACGATACTCGGCGAGGAAATGGCTGAACACACGGTCGCGGTACTGGCGGGAGAAATCGGCACGGTGCAGGGGAATATCCAGCTCCTCGCACACCCGGCGCGCATCCTGGTAGTCCTGCGCGGCGGTGCAATAGACGTCTTCAGCGTCCCAGTTGAACATGAACAGGCCTTCAACCCGGTAGCCCGCTTCACACAGCAGCCAGGCGGCCACCGAGGAATCCACGCCACCCGACATACCGACGATGATGCGGATATCCCGCGGTTCTTCGTGGTGGGGCGGCAGGGCCGTCTGCAGGACATCCGGGATATTCATGGTGCCTGGCCGGATTCTATATGTGACAACACGCCAAGCGGATAGCGGGCGCCGGCCAGATAGTCCTCCAGCGAGCGCAGCACCAGCGGGCTGCGCAGCCATTGCCGGTGCTGCCGCAACTCCGCCGGCGTCAGCCAGTGCGTCGCAAGAATGCCGTCGTCCAGAGGCTGATCAGGCTGGTGATGGTCTACGTGGCCGCAGAAACTCACGCGCAGGAAGGTTTGGGCCGTCGCCTCATGTCGCCACAGGTAGATGCCACAAACCGCTTCGGGCACGAAGCGCCACGCGGTTTCTTCAAGCGTTTCCCGACATACCGCGTCGAGCAGGCTTTCGCCCTCCTCAAGATGACCGGCGGGCTGGTTGTATACGCGCCCCTCACTGGTGCGCTCTTCGACCAGCAGAAAGCGGCCATCGCGCTCCGCTATGGCGGCCACCGTGACGTGGGGTTTCCAGACCATCGACTTAAAGCCAGTTGCAAACGGGCGCGCAGTATAGCCGACGCCGTCGGGCGGCGGAAAGCAGACTGCGGGAACGGCGGTTCCCCGGCGCGACGACGGTCAGCGCAGTGAACCGCCGAGCTGAAGCAGGCGGGTGCCGTCGGCCTGCCCCTGGCCGACGCCGCTCAACATGTCGGCCAGGCTGGATTCCGTATCGCGTGCACGCAGGTTGAGATCCACCCGGTAATCATCCGTTTGCGGATCCAGCGACGCAGTACCCTCGACACGCAGCGGACCCTCGCCCCGATCGCGGATATTGGCCATCAGCACGCCATCCTCGCCGGTGTCCACCTCGGCAATAAAATGACCCAGGGCGGTGACGTTACGTCCGATCCGGAATGCGGCGTCGCCGAGCGTGGCACGGCCCTCGGCGTAGCGCGGCAGGCCGTTGATGAGCAGTCGGTCAAAGCCCACGTTGACCTCGCCGCGCAACATATTGGGCGGCAGTTCGAGCACCGGCGCCAGCAGTGGCAACGGAAACTGACCCTGCACATCCCGCAAATCAATGGCCCCGCCGGGTGTCACGGCGAGCCGCGTACGTACAAAACCTTCTTCCAGGCGCGCATCCAGGTCCCAGGTCGGGCGCAGACGCAGCAACTGCAGTGGCCTGGCATGCCAGCGCAGTGATCGCACCGTCGTGTCTCCCACGCGTACACCCAGCGCGCCGCCGCTCCAGATGCTGCCTTCCACCGCCGCGACTTCCAGCTCCGGGATACCCGACAGCCACCAGGCATATACACGTGCCGCCGGAAAGGTCATGAGCATGAACAGCAGATATGCCGCCACACCCACCGCAGTTGCCAGTTTCCAGTTCACCTGCCACATACTCGGGGCCAATCCTTGTTATTAGGGGGTTAAGGAAACGCTGATCTATTCGTCACGTCTCAGCCTTTCCTAAGTACGAGAGATCAGGGCTGCAGGGCAATGCGCGCATTCACACGGCCCGGTTCACGCTGCCGGTCCACGCTGACATTGTGTATGCGCACCCCGTGCTCGCTGCCCAGATGGGCAAGCCAGCTGGCTATATCGTCGAACGACGCCTGCTCAAACCACACCTGAACACGATCTTCACCCTGGGGCTGCGTGCG
>SLLK01000139.1 GCA_007134115.1 Gammaproteobacteria bacterium
ACGGCCGTCACCGGTCTTGTACCAGCTGCGGCACCCGGTGGCCCACACGGTGGTTGCCAGACTGCGTTCACACTCCTCGCGCCACGCCTGCATCACGTCTTTCCGCAGCTCAAGCGCCTGCCAGTTGTGCTCTCGCATGGCCTGTATGCAACGCACGATGTAGTTCACCTGCTGTTCGATCATGAAGATGATCGAATTGTGGCCGAGATTGGTATTGGGCCCGTAGCACATGAAGAAGTTGGGGAACTCGGGCAGGGTGATGCCCAGATAGGCCTCCGCGCCGTCGGCCCAGGCTTCGTCCAGGGTACGTCCGCCCGCACCACGCACGGTCATCGGCGCCAGAAACTCGGTGGCACGAAAACCGGTGGCATAGATCAGGGTATCGGCGGGATACTCGCGGCCGGCCGCGGTAATGACGCGATCGGTGTCAATGCGCTCGACGGGGTCGGTGATGATGTCCACATGGTCGCGATTGACCGCCTCCCAGTAATCGTCGGAGATCAGAATGCGCTTGCAGCCCATGGGGTAGTCGGGAATCAGTTTGCGCTGCAACTCCGGATCCTTCACCGCGCGGCGCAACTGCAACCGCGCCAGCGCCTCGAACAGCCGGCCCGGCCAGGTATCCCCGCGCGCAAACACCGGCCAGCGCATTTCGTGTGCCAGCCACATGCGCGCGCGCTTGAGGCGAACCAGCACCGGAAAAGTCCGGAACAGCCAGCGCTCCAGCCGCGTGTAGGCACGGTCCCCGCGGCGGATCATCCAGTTGGGCGAACGCTGGAACACGTGCAGCTCGCGCGCCTGCCTGGCGATACGCGGAATAAACTGAATCGCGCTGGCCGCATTACCGATCACCGCCACCCGTTCGCCGCTGAGATCATGGGCATGATCCCAGCGCGCGGAATGGAAAGTCTTGCCGGCAAAGGTGTCCTGACCGGGAATCTCGGGAGTAAACGGACGATTGAGCTGGCCGGTGCCGTTGATCAGTACGCGTGCCTCTATGGTTTCACCCGCCTCCGTGACCACCTGCCACACGGCGCGCTGCGCGTCGTAGCGGGCCTCGTCCACCGGCGTGGCGAAACGAATGCGCCCGCGCAACGCGTGCTTGTCGGCACAATGCTCGAGGTACTGCAGAATCTCTTCCTGCGGCGGGAACTTGCGCGACCAGTCGGTTTTCATCTCGAAGGAGAAGGAATAGAACATCGCCGGCACGTCACAGGCGGCGCCGGGATAGGTGTTGTCACGCCATGTGCCGCCCAGACTGTCGGCCTTCTCGAGGATGACAAAATCCTCAATGCCGGCCTTGCGCAATTGCATGCCGGCACACAAACCGGACATACCGGCACCAATGATGGCGACCTCCCGCACATGCGCGTCATCACCCGACTGCTGCATGCCTCTCCCCCTGATGTCGGCCAGACCAGGCCGGCCACAACCGCTGGTCCGGTCATGGCGCGATGCCATGCGGCCCGCGCCCGTATATTTAAAGCCGTATATCCACGGCCCCATTTGAGTAATAACTCTAACACGCAAATCGTGCGGAAGTGGAACGCGCGGCGCGTTATACTGTCCACCATCCTGTCCGCGCCGCCCGCACCGCTGCGCAGGGTGACCACCCCGGTACCACTTGCATGGAGCGCTAGCCGTTGCACGCCGCACGTATTCAGCGAGAAGAACTATTCAATGTGGTGACCCACGGGCTGGGCGCGATCGCCGGTATGGCCGGCGGCGCCGTGCTCATCACGCTGGCCGCCATCAAGGGCGATGCCTGGCATATCGTGGGCGCGGCGGTGTATGTGGCCGCACTGGTCATCCTGTATTCCGCGTCCACCCTGTACCACGCGGTGCCGCACTATGGTGGGGCCAAGGCGCGGCTCAAGGTATTCGACCACTGCGCCATCTTTTTGCTCATCGCCGGCACCTATACCCCCTTCACCCTGATCAGCCTGCGCGGCGGCTGGGGCTGGGCGTTGTTCGGCATGGTCTGGGGACTGGCCGCGACGGGCATTGTGTTCAAGCTGTTCTTCACCGGCCGCTTCCCGGTGGTCTCAACGCTGATCTATCTTGCCATGGGCTGGATGGTGGTGGTGGCCGCGGTGCCGCTGGCGCAGGCCATGCCCATGGCGGTGCTGGGCTGGCTGATTGCCGGCGGCATGATCTACACCGTGGGCACGCTGTTTTTTGCCTTTGACCGCAAGGTGCCTTACTTCCACGGCGTGTGGCATCTGTTCGTCATCGGCGGCAGCGTCTGCCACTTCGTGGCGGTATTCAACCAGATGCTGATTTTTACTGCCTGAAGTACGTGCATTCCGCGATCACCTCGTCTATACTCGGCCCTCAATCAAGTGGCGCACAGGATGCGCCGGACACCTCGGTACCCTCTCCTGGTTATTTTTTTCCCCATGTTCCCGCACTCGACTGATCCTGTTCCGGCCATCGCCGGTGCGTGCAACTGCACGCCGGATATTGACGCGTGTGTGCGAGTGGGGAATGATGAACGCTCCAGAGGTGGGGCAGGGGTCGCCAGCAACCGCCAGACGACAGTCTCGCGGCCACACAGAATTCGGCAGTCGG
>SLLK01000162.1 GCA_007134115.1 Gammaproteobacteria bacterium
AGGTTTCGCGACCCACGTCGAAGCCATGTCGCCCCCGACGTTCTGATCGTCCACCTTTGTGAACCATGGACAGTATACGCCGTTGCAGGTTCCGCGGGAACAGCGATCCTTTCCACCGGTCGGCGCGGAGCGCCTTGCGATAACCCCGGCATCCCCGCGCGGCGGGAACAAACGGCTCAGCCCCTGCCCGCAAGGGCAAGCCGGGGGCCGAGCCGCAGCTGCCTAGAATGCGTATTCCCAGGCCAGCGTGAAGATATAGTTGCCAGCCATTTGCGGGCCGTCAAGGCGTTCGCGCACCGGGCGCAGGAACTCCATGCCCACACGGTGGCCGGCAAGCGCATCGCCCTGCAGATGCACGTTGGCGCCCAGGCCGAGGCTGGTGCGCTCGCCACCCTGGTTGCCGGGCGCGGTCACCGGGCTGGCAGCAGGGTTCATTTCGGGGTCGGCGCCATCCACGTTGCTGAACTGGTGCTGCTCCACACGCAGCGACAGGCTCAGCCATTCGTTGACGCGACGCGCGCCCCAGGCGGTCAACATCAGTTCGTCGCCCAGTGTGTAGTCTTCGCTGTTCTCCCCCGTGCGCACCGTGGCCATGGTCTGCGCGCCCCATGACCATTGGTCCGACTGGCCCAGCCAGGTCAGGCCGGGACGCAGATCAAGGGTGCCCGAGCCGAGTTGCATGGGATAGCCGGCACGCATGCCACCCATCATGTCTACGTCTTCGTCGGTACTGCCGGTGGGCAGGCTGACGCCGAAGTTGAGCAGCACCTGCTGGCGGTCGGCGTCGATCATTTTGTAGATGCCGCCGACGAAGGTATCGCCGATGCCGCTGGTTTCCATGGTGCCGGTCATGCCACCGCTCATGGCCATGTCCATGGTGTTGTCCATGTAATGCCCCATGACCATCAGAGTCAGCCGATCGGTGGGTGCATACATGAGCATCAGCATGTGCATGTCCATATCCATGTCCGTGGGTGCGGCGTTGAAGTCGTCCAGCGCCTCGGCAGTGGAAATGCGTTCGCTGCCGTCGCGCAGACGCGACATTTGCATGCGCGTGAACTGGTAGGCCAGCATCCACTCGCCGGCCGAATGGGCGTGATCGGCCATGACGCCCATGGGTGCGTGTCCGTCGGGACGGTCGCTGGTCCAGCGTGTTTCGCCGTGAACCGGCAGTGCCGTGGCGGCCAGCGCCAGGGCACTCATGATGATTTTTATGTGCATGGTATTCCCCTGTTTTGTGGTATCGCGCCTGTGCTCGTGTGCAGAGCGGCGCCGATCATCCACGCAGATGCGACACATATCGACCCACATGGCCGATATGCGCACAAAGAATTGTTGAGGTGCGGTTCAGAGGAACCGGGGTGGGCCGCGACTGTGGGGCAAGACATGGGGAGAGGTGACGGCACCGGCAACGGTCTGGGCCCGGGGCAGCGGTACGCCGGCGCCGGAGGCGGTCATCAGGCTGGCAACAAGGGCGTCGCCGGCTCCACCGGCACACAGCAGACACGGACATTCCACACCGCCTTCGGCGCCGTGATGCCTGCCGTGATCGCCCGAGGGCGCGGACAGGGCCGCGCTGTGGTCGTGATGGTGATGATGATCGGTATGTTCCGCCGGCGCATGATCAGGCGCGGCAGGTGGTGATGCCAGGTGCACCGAGGCGGCTGTCTGGCCGGTGACCAGCGCCACTACGAGCAGCAGCGCCGCCAGCGGGGAAAGCCCCTTATGTCGCTTGTTGCTCGATGTCATGGGTGAAAGATAGCATTGGCGGTGTGGGGTGCATAGCGGTTTTCAGTTTCAAGTGTTCAGTTTTCAGATCAATTCGCTGGCAGCCTCGAATCCGGTTGCCGCACCCGGCGGCATGGACTTTGAGGTTTTCGACAGTTCCAGAGCATATACCCCGGCACGGACCGAAAATCCCCCTGTCCGAAAACTGAACACTTGAAACCGAAAACGCCCGCGCGAAAACGCAGTCCTAATGAGTCTTCAGAATCCGCGCCTTGTCGCGCTGCCAGTCGCGCTCCTTCTCCACGGCGCGTTTGTCGTGCTGTTTCTTGCCCTTGGCCAGGCCGATTTCCAGCTTGACGTTGCCGCGCTTCCAGTAGAGTTTGAGTGGCACTACCGTGTAGCCCTTGCGATCCACCGAGCCGGAGAGACGGTCGATCTCCCTGCGATGCAGCAACAGTTTGCGCGTGCGATGGGGGTCCGGACGAATGTGCGTGGAGGCCGAAGGCAGTGGCGGAATGTGCCCGCCGAGCAACCAGGCCTCGTGACCCTTGAGCACCACGTAGGCATCCTGCAACTGGGCCCGGCCGGCACGCAGGGCCTTGACCTCCCAGCCGTGCAGTGCAAGTCCGGCTTCCATCGATTCCTCGATGAAAAAGTCGTGACGGGCCTTCTTGTTCACCGTGATGGTAGCGCTGGGGGCGCCCTGTTTCTTCGCTGCCTTGCTCATGGCGCGGAATTATACACGGACCTGCGTCCCCTGCAGGACCGCCGCGCTCGGCGCAATGCACAGGCGGTGATTAATGGCGATCGGTCGTGTCGCTTTGATGCAGGTTTTG
>SLLK01000076.1 GCA_007134115.1 Gammaproteobacteria bacterium
ACTTTTCCACCACCGCAAACCGGGAGTACATGTGCACGTAATCGTCATTGGCGCCGGCCTGCTGGGCACCACCACTGCCTATTATCTGGCTGCCGACGGGCACCGCGTGAGCGTGATCGAGCGCGCCCCGGACGTGGCCCGGGAGACCAGCTTCGCCAACGGCGGCATCCTGCACGCCAGCTACGCCGCGCCGTGGAACAGCCCTGCCGCACCAGGCCAGTTCCTGCGCTGGATCGGACGTCGCCATGCGCCGCTGGCCATCCGCCTGCGGGCGCTGCCCGGGCTTGCGCGCTGGGGTCCACAGTTTCTGTTTCACTGTCGCAGCGAACCCTTTGAGCGGGCCCTGCTGGCCAACGCACAGCTGGCGGTGTACAGCGGACAACAGCTGGACAAACTGCGTGCGCACACCCAACTGGATTACCACGCCAACACGGAAGGCAGCCTGGCCATCTTCCACTCCGGGAGCGAGCTGCGCGCAGCCATGCACGAAGCCGAACAGGTCGCCCATCTGGGCATCACATCACACCACCTGACAGCAGCGGCGCTGCGCGAGCGCGAGCCGGCACTGGCCGAAACGCGGCTGCCGCTGGTCGGGGGGCTTCACTACCCGGATGACCAGAGCGGCGACGCGCGCCTGTTTACCGAATCGCTGGCCGCGCGTGCGCGCGAACTGGGCGTGATATTTCACTTTGACACACCGGTCACCGGCCTGGCGCGCGCGGGTCGGCGCGTCACGGGCGTGCATACCGGACAAGGCACCCGGGCGGCCGACGCCTGTGTGCTCGCGGCCGGCAGCTACAGTCCCCTGCTGGCAAGCTCAGCAGGCCTGCGTCTGCCCATCTGTCCGGTCAAGGGGTATTCCATCAGCATACCGCTGACGCCACAGATGCAGGTCAGTCGACTGCCCATCATCGACAGCGCTCGCAAGATCGTACTCACCCGCCTGGGCGATCAATTGCGCGTGGCCGGCATCGCCGAGTTCGCCGGCTACGACACGCGTACGGACCCACGCCGCATCCGGGCCCTGCTCGCCGATGCCGCGGACCTTTTCCCCGATCTGCGTGACAGCGACCCCGAAGCACTGGAGCCCTGGGCAGGCCTGCGCCCCACCACCGCCAACGGCCGCCCCCTGCTCGGACAGAGCAGCGTGCCGGGTCTGTATCTGGCGACGGGCACCGGCCACCTGGGCTGGACGTTCGCCCCCGGGGCCGGCCGCATCGTCGCCGATGTCGTCAGCGGTCGGCGGCCGGCCCTGGCTACCGGTTGATTCAGGGAATACCCCCGGCAAGCTGCCCAATCGGCGCCGAAGCGTTTACAATCGCGCCATGGAAATCACGCTGACCCGCCCCGACGACTGGCATTTGCACCTGCGCGATGGTGAACAACTCAAAGCCGTGGTCGCTTACTCTGCGGCCCGCTTTGGTCGCGCCATCATCATGCCCAACCTGCAGCCACCGCTCACCACCGTCGATGCCGCGCACGCCTACCGCGAGCGGATTCTTCAGGCGCTACCGGCGGCCAGCGATTTCCAGCCGCTGATGACCCTTTATCTCACCGACCGCACGACGCCCGCCGAAATTGAACGCGCGGCCCAAAGCGAACATGTACACGCGGTCAAGCTGTATCCGGCCGGCGCCACAACCCATTCGGACTCCGGTGTCACCGACATCAGGCACACCATGCCGGCGCTGGAGAAAATGGCCGAGTTGGATATCCCCCTGCTCACCCACGGCGAAGTCACGCGCCCCGATGTGGACATGTTTGACCGCGAGAAGGTGTTCATCGATGAGGTGCTGGCACCGCTGCTCCAGCGTCTGCCTGAACTGCGGGTGGTCATGGAACACATCACCACCGCTGACGCGGCAGCATTTGTGCGCGACGGCAGGCATCGCCTGGGCGCCACCATGACCCCGCAGCATCTGCTGTATAACCGCAATGCCCTGTTCCAGGGCGGGCTGCGTCCGCACATGTTTTGTTTGCCGGTACTCAAGCGCGAACGCCACCGCGCGGCCCTGATCGACGCCGCCACCAGCGGCCATCCGAGCTTTTTTCTGGGCACGGACAGCGCGCCCCATCCACGCCACGCCAAGGAAAGCGACTGCGGCTGCGCGGGCATTTTTTCGGCCCACGCCGCCATCGAGCTGTATGCGGAAGTCTTCGAGCAGGCCGGCGCGCTGGAGCGCCTGGAGGGCTTTGCCAGTCACCACGGCGCGGACTTCTACGGCCTGCCGCGTAACACCGATACCATCACACTGCGCGCCGATCCATGGCAGGTGCCCGCCACCCTGCCCATGGGCAAGGACACACTGGTCCCCCTGCGCGCCGCCGACACGGTACGCTGGCGACTGGTCGGCGAGGACCGCTAGTCCGCCCGGCGAGGCCGGCGCGCGGCGGCGGCCTGATCGCATTGGCAGGCCCCTTGCTATATGCTGCGCGCATGACAGAACTTGAGCACGCTGACCCCTTCAAGTACATGGCCACGCGCTTTCGCGGTTTTCTGCCGGTGGTGGTGGATGTGGAAACCGGTGGTTTCAATCATGCCACGGACGCCTTGCTGGAGA
>SLLK01000001.1 GCA_007134115.1 Gammaproteobacteria bacterium
CGGTGAGGTCCGCCTGGCGCACAGGCAACGCCCTGCTGCCCCCGCAATACGCGTTCGCCCTGGCGGCGCTGATTGCAGCGGGGGCAGTATGGCTTTGCCTGATGGCCGTGCTCCAGTCCCCCTGGTTCGGCATCCAGCTTGACCGCGATCCCCAGCGGGTCGGCATCGTCCAGGCCGTTGACCAGACCGCGGCCGCCACCGGCCTGGCCCCCGGTGACCGCGTTACAGCGTTCGCGGCGCCAGACGGCGAACCGGTCCCGCTGGAGCCGCTGAGCCTGGTCAGTGATCTGGACCATGCCGGCGGCTTCACCGAACGCGCCGCTTTGCTGGCACACCTCGCCCGGCTCTATGAAGCCACCCGCCACAGTACGGCTCGCGTCACGCTGGATGACGGGCGTGAACTGACGCTGGAGCGCACCCGACGGGCCCTGACCGAACTGCCCGCGGGCGTGTGGGTGCTGGTCGCCGGCATCATTCCGTTTCTGGTCGGCGCCGGCGTGTGGAGTTATCGCGACGGCCATGTCGCCACCCGGCTGCTGTTGCTGGCCGGCGCCAGCTTCATGCTGATTGCCCTGAGCAACCTGCTTTACGCCTATCGGCAGCCCACCATTGACCCGCAGCTACTGCAATATGCGGTGCACGCCAACCGCCTGGGGACGTTCCTGTTCTTCTTTTCCTATGTGGCGCTGTTCTGGAGCTATCCGTTTCGCCTCGGCTCCATCTACGTGGTGCATGCATTGCTGGCCATCGCCGCGCTGCTGTTCGTCAATGAAATCACGCAGACAATTGAATGGCCCGGCGATCCTTTTGCCTTCCCGGTGGTGATTTCGCTGCCCTTCTGCCTGGCGTTCATTGCCATGCAGTGGTGGCTGTCTCGGGAGCGCCCCGTGGAACGCGCCGTTCTTCAGTGGTTCGCGCTGTCCATGATGGTCGGGATGATTCTGGTCACCGGACTCTACTTCCTGCCCGGCCTGCTCGGCGCCGAGCCCGTACTCGCCCTGGAGCTCGCCTTTGCCGTCGGCGTCATCAGTTATCTGGGATTGATGCTGGCGGTGGTGCGCTACCGATTGTTCCAGCTTGATCTGTGGTGGCTGTCGGCCTGGATGTGGTTGCTCGGCGGCAGCGCCATTGTCGCGCTCGATCTGCTCATCGCGCACCTGCTCAATATTGCCTCAACCTACGTCATCGTTGCCTCCATTTTTATTGTCGGCTGGCTGTATTTTCCGGTGCGCCAGTGGTTGTGGCGCCGTCTGTTCTGGCGCGGCCAGTCCCCGATGGAATGGGTGCCGGCTGAATTGTTTGAGGCCATCGTCGCCGCCCGCGATGCGGGCAGCTTGCGCGCTACCTGGGCCTCTTTGCTGCAGCGCATGTTTCACCCGTTGCAGCTCGCCTGGTCAGCCGACGGCATCGAATCGCCATATACCGGGGAGGAAGGACTCACGCTGCATGTCCCGGACCTGGTGGGCGACGGGACGATGAAACTCTCCTGCCGCAACGCCGGGCGGCGCTTGTTCAGCCCCGACGATGCCCGGCTGGTGGCCTCGTTACTGCAAATGATCCGGCCTGCCCTGCAGGGCCGCCAGTCACGCGAAGCTGCCCGCCGCATTGAGCGCGAGCGCATCATGCGTGATCTGCACGACGACGTCGCCGCGCGCCTGCTCACGCTGACCCGCCGGCTCACCAACCCGGCCGACGCCGCCAGCGTGCAGGCGGCGCTGGACGCCCTGCGCGAAACGATCTACCGGTTGCACCGGCCGGAGGGCAGCAACCTGAAAACCGCCCTCGCGGACTGGCGCTTTGAGTTCGCCGAACGTCTGGACAGCCACCACATCGAGTTTGCGTGGGACCTGCCCGATGAGCTCGGCGACATCAAGCTTGACGCCAACAGCCTCGCCAATCTGGGGCAGATCCTGCGTGAAGCAGTATCCAACGCGATTCGGCACGCCGCCCCCGGACAAGTCACCGTCACCGCGCGCCGTCGGCCCGAACGCCTGTGCCTTGCCGTGATCCATGACGGCGCCCGCACTCACCCCGACCACTGGCAGGCAGGCACTGGCATCGCCAATATCCGCTACCGTGTCCGGCAGTTGGGGGGCGAGGTCTGCTGGCGCATGCACGACGGGCAATGTGAGTGCCAGTGGTGGTTCCCGGTCGATACCGGCCACCCCGGCGGACAAACAGCGACAGGACATAGCAGCGAGGGGAGCACAACGCATGGCGACTGAGCCGGGCAGGATTCTGATGGTCGAGGACGTTGCCGATACCCGTCACTGGTTACGGGGCCTGCTGGCGTCGGTCTTCGGCCGCGCCGGGATCGACGAAGCCGGGACCCTGAAACAGGCGCGCCCCCTGCTGGCAGCGCATACTTATGATATGGCCCTGATCGACCTTGAGTTACCCGATGGTTCCGGCGTCGAACTGGTGCGCGATGTCAACCGCCGCTGGCCGCACACCTGGTGCGTGATTGCCACCACCTTCGACGACGACGCGCACCTGTTCGATGCCTTGCGCGCGGGCGCCCGCGGTTACCTGCTCAAGGAGCAAAGCGACGCACAGATCGTCCGCCATCTGCGCGGCATCCTCGATGACCAGCCACCCCTGTCGCCACGCATTGCACGGCGCGTGCTGAGCTTCTTCGGCGCCGGCAACGAAGCCGCCGGGGCCAGCGTACTCACCGCGCGCGAACTGCAAGTACTGACACTGATTGCCCGTGGCCTGTTACTCAAGGAAGTCGCCCATGAGCTGAACATCAGCGTCCACACGGCAGGCGATCATGTGAAAAGTGTGTACCGCAAACTGCGCGTGAATAATCGCGTCGAGGCCACCACCCGGGCGCTGCGGCTGGGTCTGGTGCCCCCGCCGTAGCCGATTCAGGCAAAGGGCCCCGGCACTGCCTCGGGCTTGTCCTGGATAACAAAGTGCGTGGTCCCGGCAGGCTCGAGCACCTTGAAGCGCTTGCCGGCCTGACGCGCGCTGGCCAGCATCGCCTCCCGATCCAGAATGCGCTCATCCTCGCCCACCACAATCACGCCGGATGCGCACACCTTGAAACTGTGATGATCATGCGCCGCCATCCACTCGCTGATGGAAATGGCATTGACCACAATGGTTGCGTAGCGACGCGGGTTGAAATAGATCTGGCTGAGCAACTCACGCTTGCGCCCGCTGACCTCGCCATACAGTCGCTTCGCGTACAGATCGAAGGGCAAGCGCTTGTACAGTGGCATCACGAACGGCAACAGCCAACGCCCCACCGGATTGAGCGTCGCCGCCAGATAGGGATGCGGTTCACCTTGCGGCAACACCGGCGCCTCCAGCACCACCTCCACCTGTCGCCCGCTGCCATCATGCAGCTCGGGGCGCTGGTTGGCCGCCTCGATGACCACCGCACCGCCGCGTGAGTGTCCGTGCAGACGCACACGATCCGTGCGCGGCAGGTTCTCAAGCACCTGATTAAGCACATGCGCATCGTACTCAATGGTTCCCGGCCGCCAGGGCGGCTCCACGCCCCAGGTCGCATTGGCGGCCTTGAGCCCGGCCACCGGCGGATGATAGTCGGCGCTGGTCATCAGGATCAGATCGATGTCCGGATCGCGGTAGAAATCCGTGAAATAGCGATGGTCCTCCATGAAGCCGTGCATGCAGATCACCGAGCAATGCGGCGCGTCCGCGCTGGCGCGCACCGAGACATGGGCGCTGCCCACCCGATACACCGGCCCGTCAAATTCTTCCATGTTGCGCTGCGGCTGCAGGCGATACAGCTGAAAGCGGCGCAGCCCCTCGATCAACACCGCCACCGCAACCAGAACAAGGACCGTCATCACCCACGGATTGGCTGACATATTCGTTTCCTCCCGTTCGCACAAAGCATTGTTGTTATGCTCGGCAACATACCTGCTACAGGTCGCAGGGGAAAGGAGTTGTTAGCTGGCAGCTATTAGCTATTAGCTATTAGCTATTAGCTGTTAGCTGTTAGCTGTTAGCTATTAGCTGGCAGCCATTCCCTTTTCACTCTTCACTTTTCACTTTTCACTCTTCACTGTTCACTCTTCACTGTTCACTGTTCACTGTTCACTGTTCACCATTTACTATCCACCGACCCTGCAACCAAATCCCGGAGCCCCATCCATGCCCGCCATGACCCTCGAAAAACGAGACGCCATCTTCGTGCTCAGCCTGCACGACGCAGCCACCGGCAACAGCCTCGACACCGAAGTGCTGGCGCAGTACGAAAACGCGCTGAGTGAAGTGGAGGCCAGCGAGGGCAACACCGCCCTGGTGCTGCGCAGCGACGACCCGAAGAACTTCTCACAGGGCATCAACCTGGAATGGATGCGCGGGCTGACCGAAGACGCCATCGCCGATTTTGTGCACCGCCTGGATCGGCTGCTGGTGCGGCTGGCCCGTCTCAACGCGCCCACGGTGGCGGCGATCAACGGGCACGCCTTTGCCGGCGGCGCGCTGATTGCCACCTGTTGCGATTTCCGCCTGATGCGGCGTGACCGCGGCTGGTTCTGTTACCCGGAGGTGGACCTGGGCCTGCCCTTCACCACCGCCATGCAGGCAGTCACCCGTCTGTTACCGGAGCGCCAGGCGCTGCGCGATCTGATCCTGCTGGGCAAACGCGTAGGCGGCGAAGAGGCGCTGGCGCTGAAGATCGTGGATCAGGTATGCAGCGCCGATGAACTCGACGCACGGGCGCTGGACATGGCAAAGCTGCTCGCCGAAAAAGACCGCGCCACCTACACCCGCCTCAAGCGCGACATGCACCCCGAACTCACCGCGCTGGCCGACAACCCGCGCCGCGAGGCTTGACGCCGCCCGCCACGCACCCGATGCTAGACCCGGAAAGCGCACCGAGCACCGCGCACTGAAAACTGAAAACTGAAAACTGAAAACTGAACACCCAACCACCCAACAGCCCGGAAAACAAAAAAGCAAACCATGCCTCCCGAAGCCGCCAAAGACCAACCTGCCGTGCGTGTGCGCGGGGTGCATTTCGACCGCGGTGGCCGCGTCATCTTTGACGGCGTGGACCTGGACATCCCCGCCGGCCGCATCACGGCGATCATGGGCCCCAGCGGCTGCGGCAAGACGACCATGCTCAAGCTCATCAGCGGCCAGTTGCAGCCCGCCGCCGGCAGCGTGGAAGTCTTCGGTGAACAGGTGCCGACGCTGTCACGCGGCGGGCTCTACCAGTTGCGCAAGCGCATGGGTATGCTTTTCCAGAGCGGCGCCCTGCTCACCGACCTCAACGTCTTCGAGAACATTGCCTTTCCGCTGCGCGAACACACCCGGCTGGACGAGGCGCTGATCCGTCACATGGTGTTGATGAAGCTGGAGCTGGTCGGCCTGCGCGGCGCGCGTGCGCTGATGCCCGAGGAACTCTCCGGCGGGATGGCCCGCCGTGTCGCACTGGCCCGCGCGCTGGCGCTGGATCCCGACATGATCATGTACGACGAGCCCTTCGTCGGCCTGGACCCCATCTCCATGGGCGTCATCGTGCGCCTGATCCGCATGATGAACCAGACCCTGGGCCTGACCTCGGTGGTGGTCAGTCATGATGTGCCCGAAGTCACTTCCATCGCCGACTACTGCTATATCGTCGCCGACGGCCGGGTGCTCGGCCAGGGCACACCGCGCGAACTGGAAGCGTCCGACTCGGCCTGGGTGCGCCAGTTCATGGGCGGGCTGCCCGACGGGCCGGTGCCGTTTCATTACCCGGCGCGCGCCCTGGGCGAAGATATTCTCGACGACCCCGGCCGGGGGCCCGAAGCATGAACGGCCTGCTCGACAAGATACTCGGCTCGCTGGGCCGCAGCACCCTGTTTCTGGGCCAGATCGTGGCCGGGCTGCCGGCGCTGCTGCCGCGGCCGCGACTGGTCATCCAGCAGGTCTACGCCATGGGCATGCTCTCGCTGGTCATCATCCTCGTCTCCGGTCTGTTCGTGGGTATGGTGCTGGGACTGCAGGGCTACAACACCCTGGCGCGCTTTGGCGCCGCCGAGTCACTGGGGGTGATTGTGGCGCTGTCGCTGATCCGCGAACTCGGCCCGGTACTGACCGCCCTGTTGTTCGCCGGTCGCGCCGGCTCCTCGGTGGCCGCCGAGATCGGCCTGATGAAAACCACCGAGCAGCTCTCGGCCATGGAGATGATGGCCGTGGATCCGGTCAAGCGCGTCGTCGCCCCCCGCTTTGTCGCCGCCGTCATCTCGGTGCCGCTGCTCACCTTCATTTTTACCGCGGTCGGTATTCTCGGCGGCCATTTCATTGGCGTTGACCTGCTCGGCGTCGATGCCGGCGCCTATTGGGCACAGATTCAGAACACGGTGGCATTCCGCGAGGATGTCTTCCAGGGGCTGGTCATCAAAAGCCTGGTGTTTGGTGTCGTGGTCGGCTGGATTGCCGTCTACCAGGGCTACACCGCAGTGCCCACCTCGGAAGGCGTCAGTCGCGCCACAACCCACACAGTGGTGGTATCCTCACTGGCAATCCTCGGTCTGGATTTTATCCTGACCGGGCTGCTTTTCTCGGGAGTCTGACGCATGACCCAGACACGCATGATGGAACTGGTCACCGGGCTGTTCGTCTGCCTCGGGCTGGCCGCACTGCTGGTACTCGCCCTGCAGGTGAGCACCGGCAACGGTTATCGCAGCGGCGACACTTACTCGGTCACCGCCCGTTTCGAAAACATCGGCAGCCTGCGCAGCCGATCGCCGGTCACACTGGGCGGCGTGCGCATCGGGCGCGTGGGCGATATCCGCATCAACCCCGAAACCTTCGACGCCGAAGTCGAACTGCGCATCGATACCCGCTTTGACATGCTGCCCGAGGACACCGGCGCCAGCATTTTCACCGCCGGCCTGCTCGGCGAGCAGTACATTGCCCTGGAACCCGGCGGCTCGCCCGAAGTGCTCGCCGACGGCGACCGCTTGCGTTTCACCCAGTCCGCGCTGGTCCTCGAACGCCTGATTGGCCAGTTCGTGGCCAACATGGGGCAGGACTAGGCCGTGAGCGGGGCGCCTCACACCATGGCCAGCGAGGCCAGCCTGTTCGTGCGCAATGACGCCGACTGGCGCCTCAACGGCGCGCTGACCTTCGCCTCGGTCCCCGCTTTGATGGACGATGCCGGGCCGCGCTGGCGCACCACGCCGCGCGAGCTGCGCATTGATCTGGGCAGCGTCACGCGCAGCGACAGTGCCGGGCTGGCGCTGCTGGTGGAGTGGGTACGCCTGGCGGCGCTGCATGACACCCGTATCGAATTCACCGGCATGCCGCAGCAATTGCAAACACTGGCCGACGTCACCGGCCTGGCCAACGTGCTCGGCACCGGTGCCTGAAACGGCCACGCACCGCCACCGGGGAACGCGCAGGTGATGATGGACAAGCACAGCGCGATACGTCTGGGCGCCGGCCTGGTCATTTTCCTGCTGATCGTGGGTCACAGCACCGGGCTGTGGCACTCGGTGCTGCTCGAGCGCCTGGAAAACATGGCCTACGACACACGCATCGCCATGACCCTCCCGGAGTTGCCCGAGCAACCCATTGTCATCGTCGATATCAACGACGCCAGCCTGGCCGAAGAGGGCCAGTGGCCGTGGGGCCGCGACCGTCTTGCGCTGCTGGTGGACCATCTCTTCGATACCTACGATGCACGCCTGCTGGGCATTGACGTGGTCTTCGCCGAACGCGACGAAAGCGCCGGGCTGCGCGCACTGGAGGCCATGGCCCGGGATGATCCGGTGCTGGCCGAACGCCTGCGCGAGATTCGCCCGGCGCTGGATGGCGACCGGCATCTGGCCGCGGCCATCGAGCGCCACCCGGTGATCCTCGGTTATTATTTCGAAGGCGGCGACCCCGACGCCGTCGAGCCACCGGTGGGCACGCTGCCCGCGCCGGTGCCGCTGCGCCTGCCCGAGGGCTTCGACGACGGCGAGCTGGCATTGCCGCAGGCGGCCCGCTATGGCGCCAATCTTGCGCTGCTGCAGAACAACGCCGCCGGCGCGGGCTTCTTCGACAACCCGCTGGTCGACAGCGACGGCGTGTACCGCCGCGTACCCATGCTCCAGCGCTATGGCGACAGCTACTACGAGTCGCTGTCACTGGCCATGGCCCGCGCGCTGCTCGGGCAACCGCCGGTGGAACTGGTGATGCCCGGCGGTCGCTACCGCAACCTGGAGGAACTGCGCATCCGCGACCAGCGCATCCCGGTCGACGCCCAGGGGGCGGCACTGGTTTCCTATCATGGCGGCCAGGGCACCTTCCCCTATGTATCCGCCGCCGACGTCATCCACCAGCGCGCCGATCCCGCCGTGCTGGATGACGCCATCGTGTTGCTCGGCGCCAGTGCCCCGGGGCTGCTGGATTTACGCACCACGCCGCTGCAGAACGTATTCCCCGGCGTGGAAATACACGCCAACCTGCTCGCCGGCATGCTGGCGCAGGAGATCCGCCACCGCCCTGCCTACACGCTGGGCGCCGAAGTCATCCTGCTGACCCTCATCTTCCTGGTCATGAGCCTGCTGCTGGCGACCCTGCCGGCACTGTGGATGGCCGGCCTGAGCGCGGCGCTGGCGGGGGTCACGGTGCTGGGCAACCTGTACGCCTGGAGCTTCGGTCACTGGGTACTGCCGCTGGCCACGCCGCTGGCGCTGATCGTGCTGCTCTTTGTGCTGCACTCGGCCTACGGCTATTTTGTCGAGGCGCGCGGCAAGCGCGCCATCAAGCACCTGTTCGGCCAGTACGTTCCGCCCGAACTGGTCGATGAAATGAGCCGCGCCGACCACCCCGACGCCTTCGCCCTGGAAGGCGAAAGCCGCGACATGACGGTATTGTTCTCCGATGTGCGCGATTTCACCGCGCTCTCGGAAACCATGTCGGCGCATGAACTCACACAACTGATGAACGCCTACCTGACCCCCATGACCGCCGCCATCCACCGGCATCGCGGCACCATCGACAAGTACATTGGTGACGCCATCATGGCTTTCTGGGGCGCGCCCATGACCGACGCCGATCACGCCACCCACGCCGTGGACGCGGCGCTGGAAATGCAGCGCCGGCTGCAGCAGCTCAACCAGGCGTTCACCGCGCGCGGCTGGCCCGCCCTGCGCATCGGCGCCGGCATCAACAGCGGCGAAATGAACGTGGGCAACATGGGCTCAGCGTTCCGCATGGCGTACACGGTGATGGGCGATGCGGTGAATCTGGGCTCGCGGCTGGAAGCGCTCACCCGCCACTACGAGCACGACATTCTGGTCAGTGAGAACACCGTCAACGCCGCACCCCAACATGTCTTCCGCGAGGTGGACCTGGTCCGGGTACGCGGCAAGGATCAGCCGGTCACCGTCTTCGAGCCACTCGGCCGGCGCGCGGAACTCGACGCGCAGGTACTGGAAGACATTGAGCATTACCACCGGGCCATCAAACGCTTCCGCCAGCAGCGCTGGGAGCTGGCCGAAAAGGCTCTGCTCAAACTGCGCGAGCAGGATCCCGCCCAGCCGTTATACACCATGTATCTGGAACGCATCGGCAACTACCGGCTGCATCCGCCGGGCGACGACTGGGACGGGGTCTACGCACAGTAGTGCACGCACTATTTCGCGTCCATCTCGCGACAATTTCACGCCAATCATCCCTCAATTGAAATAAGAGATGTTTGCTCGATCAGCTACCCTGTCAGCAGCCTCAAAGCATACATTCCACCGCAGAACTCACCGGGACTTTTTTCGGTGACTGCGGCGGGTTCGGTGGCCGCATGAACTTTTACTGCCTGCCACCATCGCTGGATAGAGCCACCGAACCCACCGAACTCACTGAAGGGTTGGTTTCCGGGGTGCTGTTCGGCTGCCACGCAAGTCACGGTGCACCAGCTCACGGTCCCTCAGAAAACGCCGATGTATCCACCACACCACAAAACGGGATGATTTATCCCCCCATTTCGCGCCCATTTCGCGTAGATCTCGCGGCAACCCATCCCTTACAGCCGCGCACAAAAAGACTCCCCGGCAGTCCGGGGAGCGCGATAAGCGAGGGAGAGTATTGCTTCAGTCAGTCCCTGACAGGTCGGTGCAGCACAAGTAAACTGTTGTTAGTCCTAGTTATAGACCTTTTGCACCAATAATTCCTCCCGAATTCGCCAAACACCGAGAAATGGTAGCGTGTGCCCGACCGGTGGTGGCGTTATGTTTCAAAGCACTCTCGCACAGGACGCCAGGTTCCGGACTGAAGGTATCCAGCCTGGAACACGCAGGCA
>SLLK01000039.1 GCA_007134115.1 Gammaproteobacteria bacterium
AATCGTCGTTGTCCATACCCTATTCGGAGTATTGTCGCTTATCACAGGAGCTGTCAACCTGTTAATGACAAAGGGGACGAGGCTGCACCGCCGGATCGGCTGGATATACGCCGGAAGCATGTATCTGCTGCTGTTCTCTTCTTTTTTTATTTACGATGCATTCGGACAATATGGTGTTTTTCATGTATTATCAGTATTGAGTGGAGCCGGTCTGACCATAGCCCTGTACTTCCCTTTATTCAGGCGATACCATCCCCACTGGATCGCCCATCACTACGTTTGGATCGCCTATTCTTACATCGGACTGGTGATGGCAACCGGATCGCATTTTATCGATATGCTTCCACACTGGCCGTTCGTACTCCGGGCATTCCTGTTTTGGGGGCTGCCTTTTCTTGTCGGCTCGATTTTGATATTCGGGCCGGGCAGGCGAACGTTGAAAACGGTTGTTCAGGGATTCGCAAGCCGTTAAAATTCTGTTTTCAATAACTGCATTCAGAAATACTGCAATATCAAATTAAATTTATTGCCATTTCTCTTATTTCACATGCTGATATAAATGGATAAAAACAATCACACAATACTTACTGAGCTGATTGGCAGGGTTCATGTTTTGGCACCTAAACAACTTCAACAGATCACCAATGAGTGTGAAATCAAAGCATTCCAGAAACAGCAACACATAGCCGAAACCGGGAATGTGGATCTGAATGAATATTTTCTGCTCGATGGCATTGTTCATCGATATACATTTGCGGAAGAAGGAGAGTTTATTACAACGGGTTTTTATATGAGCCCAACTATTATCACCCCCAATTTTGCACGAACATCGGATCAGAAAAGTATTTTTTCACTGCAAGCCCTGATTCCATCCGTCATTGCTTTTATTCCGGTTGATAAACTCGACGAGTTGCGTAATTCAACCCCGGAAATCCGCAGATGGGGCCAGCGTGTGGTTGAACGAGAGTTAAAGATCGCATTTTTTCATGAAACCGTGTTTCGCAGCAGCAGCGCCAAAGAGAGACTGCTCCGGTTGAGAAAAAAGTATCCGAATCTTGAAAACCAGGTGCCCCATAGCTGTATCGCTTCCTATATCGGAGTTACACCTGTTTCTTTCTCCCGCCTGAGAAAGGAGCTGACCCATTGATGATTTCTTATCAAATGATAAGTGAGAACTACTGAAAAGGTCCTAAATTTGTTTTATCACATAAATGTAAATGGTGAGGCAAAACATGACCAGGGGAATTATTGTCCTTCTTTCACTTTCAGTTACAGTCGTCTTTTCAATACAAATCGGGGGTTCTATTATGAATAAACAGAATGACGCAGAAGCCGTTTTGAAAACGTTAACAGATCATCAACAAACGCCATCCGTTCAATATCTGGTTTTCAACAATGACAGTATCATCTATTCCTGGTCGAATGGGCTGGCTGATATCGCCGGTCATCGGACAGCAGATCCAAAAACCACCTGTCACGCATACTCGGTTACCAAAACATTTACCGCACTTGCCATTCTGCAGCTTGCAGCCGATGGGAAGATGGAGATCGATGACCCTGTTTACCGGTATCTGCCTGAATTTTCTTATGGCCGGCAAATTACGGTACGAAACCTGTTGTCGCATTCATCCGGGATACCCAATCCGATTCCGCTGGGCTGGATACACCTCGCTGACGATCACCGGAATTTTAATAAGCATGAATTTTTTGAACGGGTAACGGGTGATAACAGCAAGGTGAAATTCAGGCCGAATGAAAAGTTTGCCTACTCCAATATCGGATATATGATTCTGGGTCAGATCATCGAGAAAGTTTCGGAGCAGCCGTATGAAGCCTATGTTGAAGAACAAATATTGAAGAAGCTCTCCCGGAAGGAACTTGCGTTTCAGATTCCCGATTCGGCTGTGCATGCAACCGGGTATCACAAAAGATGGAGTATCAGCAACGCTGTTCTCGGACTGTTTATTGATAAAGCAACGTTTATGGATAAGTCGATTGATGGCTGGAAACCGTTCAATTCGTTCTATGTGAATGACCCTGCTTACGGCGGACTTATCGGTACCCCGGCGGGGTTGATGGCCTATATTCAAGAGCTATTGAAGGAAGAAAGTGACCTGATACCCAGTCCTTATAAGAAGCAGCTTTTCACAGAGAATATTCTTGCCGGCGGCAAGGCATCGGGGATGAGCCTCTCCTGGTTTACAGGTGAGTTAAACGGGGCCCGTTATTACACCCATGCCGGTGGTGGGGGTGGATATTATGTTGAAATAAGGATTTATCCAGAATCCGGTGTAGGGAGTGTCATCATGTTCAATCGTTCGGGAATGCGAGATGAACGATTCCTGGATAAGACCGATGGATTTTTTGTCCATTCTCATGCAAAAGTATCGCATAACTAGATAAACCCGGAATTGTCATAAGAAATTTTAAGTCATGAATTCTTATGGAGTTAAAGTTTTTAAACTCTTACAAACGAATTCATAGTGAAAAGCTGGAGCAAAGCGCTCATTTTTTGAACACGAAGTGAAAGTCCCGGCCATTCGGGGGCAAAACG